>CAMDCQ010000078.1 GCA_945890595.1 Chitinophaga pinensis | reverse complement strand
AATCACTTAATCTAACGACTCTAGAATACAGTGCTCAAGACAAGCCTCGATTTGATAGTATAGGGAAAGCAAGAGGAGCCAACAGGCTAAGCAGTAAACTAGGAATATTATACAGCGGGGGTGATCCTGCTGCTGATTTTTATCACGATATAATTACAGCTATTGCCGCTTATTCGGCTAATCGTATTCCGGAAATAGCAGATGATTTGTACCAAATAGATGATGCACTTCGTGCCGGATTTGGATGGGAAGTGGGACCTTTTGAGACTTGGGATTTAATTGGCTTTGATAAAGTATTAGCCAACATAGAAAAGGCTGGATATGTAGTTCCACAATGGATTTTAGATTTCAAAGCAAAAGGGAACACTACGTTTTACAAATCAGAATATGGTAAACGCAAATACTATAATATTCTCAAAGCAGAATATGAAGTAATTCCGGGTACTGAAGCGTTTATTGTATTAGATAACTTCAGAACGCCTGAGCCAGTATATACCAACAAAGAGGCGACCTTGCACGACATAGGTGATGGTGTTTTATGTTTAGAGTTTCATTCAAAAATGAATGCCATAGGAAGCGGCACCTTAGCAGCTCTTAACAAGTCCATTGACATTGCAGAAACACAAGGATGGAAAGGTTTGGTTATTGGCAATGATGCACCCAACTTCTCAGCTGGAGCTAACTTAGCGATGATGCTAATGTTGGCCATAGAGCAGGAGTTTGATGAGCTAAATATGGCCATTAAATATTTTCAAAACACCGTTATGCGTCTAAGATACAGCAGTATTCCTGTGGTTGTGGCTCCTCACGGACTCACACTTGGCGGAGGTTGTGAAATGACATTACACGCCGATTCGGCGATTGCTGCAGCTGAAACCTATATTGGATTAGTGGAAGCTGGTGCAGGACTTATACCTGGCGGTGGAGGAACGAAAGAATTTGTGGTCCGTACAAGCGACAGTTTCTATGCAGGTGACCCACAGCTACCTACCTTAATTGAGCGTTTTCAAACTATTGCAACTGCAAAAGTGGCTACCTCAGGACACGAGGCTTTTGAAATCGGGGTAATGCATCACGATAAGGATGAAGTGGTTGTAAATGGCGGTCGTGTTATTACGGAAGCCAAAAGAAAGGTACTTGAACTGCACCACGATGGATACGTTCAAAAACCACAACGAGATGATATTTTGGTGCTAGGCAGAACGGCACTTGGAGCATTATATTCTGGTGTAGAAGCCTTTGGAATTAGCGGATATGCTAGTCAGCACGACATGCTCATAGGTAAAAAATTAGCCTATGTTATGGCCGGAGGAGATTTAACTCAGGCTACCAAAGTGACCGAGCAATACCTATTAAACCTAGAAAGAGAAGCGTTTTTAAGCTTACTTGGCGAACGAAAAACATTGGAAAGAATACAGCATATATTAAAAACTGGGAAACCACTTAGAAACTAATATAAAACCTAGGATATAAGACAGAAAAATGGATAAGATAAACCTACATAAAGCTGAAAAAAGAGAAGTCGTAAATCTTATCTCATACATTCTAAATCATTCATAAAATAAAAAAAATGGCAGAAGCATACATCATAAACGGATATAGAACAGCAGTCGGAAAAGCAGGAAGAGGTGGATTTAGATTTACCAGCCCAGTAGATTTGGGAGCAGCGGTAATTAACCATTTAATTGACCATACTCCCGGATTTGATCCGAGTGTAGTTGAAGATATAATTGTAGGGAATGCAGTACCAGAAGCAGAGCAAGGTTTACAAATGGGCCGCTGGATCGGGGTGCGAAGTAAGCTACCCATGGAGGTTCCGGGTGTTTCGGTGAATAGATATTGCGGTAGCGGTATAGAAACCATTGCAATGGCCGTAGCAAAAATTAAAGCAGGACTCGCCGATTGTATTATAGCAGGTGGAACAGAGAGTATGAGTTTAGTCCCCACGGTAGGTTATAAAACAGTGCCTAATTACAATATTGCTAAAGATCATGGTGATTATTTCTTAGGAATGGGGCTTACTGCAGAAGAGGTTGCAGTTAAGTATACTATTAGCCGCGAAGATCAGGATGCATTTGCACTGGGTTCTCACCAAAAAGCCTTAAAAGCACTCGCCGAAGGTAAATTTAAAAATCAAATAGTACCTTTTGAAGTAGAGCAAGTAGATTTCGATCCGGCAACAAATAAGCGTGTTACCTCTAGCTACATAGTAGATACCGACGAGGCTCCGAGAGCCGATACCACGCTAGAGGCTTTGGCAAGGTTAAAACCCGCCTTTAAAAATAACGGTACGGTAACTGCCGGCAATAGTTCTCAAACCAGTGACGGTGCCAGTTTTGTGCTGGTAATGAGTGAGAAAATGGTTAAGGATTTAGGCTTAGAGCCTAGAGCTAGGTTGGTGAGTCAAGTATCTGTTGGTGTAAACCCACGATACATGGGAATTGGTCCAATGGAGGCTATTCCCAAAGCGTTGTCCAAAGCCGGTCTTTCACTAAATGATATTGATCAAATAGAATTGAATGAGGCATTTGCTTCACAAAGTTTGGCTGTTATGCGTGGTTTAAATCTTAACCCAGACATCGTAAATGTAAACGGTGGAGCAATCAGTTTAGGACATCCATTGGGCTGTACCGGAGCAAAACTCACCGTACAAATACTCGAAGAAATGAAACTTAGAAACCAAAAATATGGCATGGTAACAGCGTGTATTGGCGGAGGACAAGGAATAGCAGCGATTTATGAAAGACTTTAGTGGGTTTAAAATATAGGACTGTTTTAACCGATGTTAATTATCTAAAATCATAATTCAATGAAAAAATAATGAGTAGAACGAATCATAATTTCAGGAAATTAAAAGTTTGGGAAGAAGCGATTGACCTGGTTGTTGAGATATACAAAGAAGCAGCGAAGTATCCCAAAGAAGAAAAGTATGGCATCATTTCTCAGATTCAACGTGCGGGAGTGTCTATTCCATCCAATATTGCCGAAGGATCTGCTCGTGGAACAAACCCTGATTTTATTCGTTTTTTATACATATCAAAAGGGAGCGTTGCCGAGGTAATCACACTTCTATCCGTTGCTGCAAAACTAGAAATAACAAACCAAGAATCAGTTGATGTGATAATTGAAAAACTGATACGTATCGATAATGCAATTTTTAAATTAATAAACACACTCGACAAATAATCCTAAGTCTTAAATCCTATGTCAACAGAAAGAAATAACAACCTAAAAGGAGGTGAATTCCTTATCAAAGAGCAAACTGCCCAAAGCACATTCATACCCGAGCAAGTAAATGAAGAACAAAAAATGTTTCGTGATATGACACGAGATTTTTTGGAAAAAGAAGTTACTCCCCTACGTGAAAAAATTGATAAGCAATTGGAAAATCCAGACTTGGTGCCAGAGTTAATGCATAAAATAGCAGAACTTGGTATTTTAAGTGCAGCTTTACCCGAAGAATTTGGGGGTATGTCAGTAGACTTCAATACGGAGTCGGTACTCAGCGAGGAGCTAGGTAAAACACAAAGTTTTAGTGTGGCTTTGGCAGCACACATGGGCATAGGTACACTTCCCATCTTATATTACGGTACCGAGGAACAGAAGAAAAAATACCTTCCCGGACTAGGCGACGGAACGATTAAAGCATCCTATTGTCTTACGGAACCAGATAGTGGAAGCGACGCTTTAGCGGCTAAATCTAAAGCGGTATTGGATGGAGATGAGTGGGTTATTAACGGACAAAAAATGTGGATCACGAATGCGGGATTTGCAGATCTTTTTACGGTTTTTGCACAGGTAGATGGCGATAAGTTTACCGCTTTTATCATAGAAAAAGGAACTCCTGGTTTAAGCTTAGGAGATGAAGAAGTAAAGCTCGGTATTAAAGGAAGCAGCACACGACAAGTCTTTTTGGATAACGTACGTGTACCCAAATCTAATCTGCTAGGCGAAATTGGAAAAGGACATAAGATAGCTTTCAATGTGCTTAACATAGGAAGGTATAAACTGTGCGCGATGGTTATGGGTGGAAGTAAAAAAAGCATAGATATAGCGACCAATTATGCCAATGAACGTAAGCAGTTTGGTGTTGCTATAAGTAGTTTTGGTGCTATACAGCATAAGCTGGCAGAAATGGCTATAAAAACGTATGCTACCGATAGCGCAACCTACAGAGTTTCGGGATTAATAACCGATAAAATAGCGGAACTTGTCGCAGAAGGAAAAACCAAAGTGGAAGGGAAGTTAATTGCAGCAGAAGAGTACAGTATTGAGTGCGCACTGTTAAAAATATTAGGTTCAGAAACACTAGACTACGTGGTTGATGAGGCAGTTCAGATTTTTGGAGGGACTGGTTATTCAGAGGAATATCCCGTAGCAAGCATGTACCGAGACGCACGTATCAACCGTATTTTCGAAGGAACCAACGAGATTAACAGAATGCTTGCAGTGGGTCAACTTTTGAAGAAAGCAATGAAAGGCGAAATCGACTTAATGGGACCTGCCATGAAAATACAAGAAGAATTGATGGAAATTCCAGACTTTGGAGATGATGGAGACGGAAGTCCTTTGTATGAGGACAAAAAAGCGGTTCGTCAAGCCAAAAAAGCAATACTTATGGCTGCAGGAGCAGCAGCTCAGAAGTACATGATGGAATTGGAAAAGCAACAAGAAATACTTATGAACTTGGCAGATATGGCTTTGGATGTATTTACGGCAGAAAGTACCATTTTGCGTACCGAGAAACTGATAGAACAACAAGGAGAGGAGGCAACAGCAGGTCAAATTGCGATGACTAAATGTTATGTGAATGACGCTATGGAACGTTGCTATCTTTCGGGTAAGCACGCAATTAGCGCGTTTGCAAAAGACGATATGCTAGTAATGATGCATATGGGGATTAAGCGATTTACCAAATACCCACTTACCGATACCATAGCATTACGTAGAAAAGTAGCCGCTTTGCTCATTGCTGAAAACAAGTATTGTTTTTAGGGTGGCGTAGAAGGATTTCGTATCCACACGGACTAGAGCGATGTGTTCGTGGAGACACGAACAACTACATCCAAGTAAAGATTAGCAAAAAGGCGAGTAGAGATACTTGCCTTTTTTTAATAATTTTTGGGACATTTGGTGATCAATATATAGCACGAAAGAGAAAGTGCTTTTTGTGTTTGCTATAGGTAACAAAGTAATCGTAGGAACAGATGCAGGCGTATACTACAAAAGCTGGGAAAGTTTCTTAAACAAATAGAAATATAAATTATCCCCGCAAATCAAAACAAATACTTTTAATTTACGGGGATAATTGTAAATATTACCGTATATTAAAAAATATAATTTTATATTTGCGGGGATGTTGGATGATCCAATTATACGAGATTCGCTGATTACAGTTAAAAAATTGTTGCTACAGTTTCCTGCTTTGGTACTCGTGGGTGCTCGCCAAATTGGCAAAACTACCTTGGCTAAGGAGCTCATTGGCCAACTGGGTAAAGAAGCCATATACTTGGATTTAGAACTACCTTCTGACAGAGCTCAGTTGCAAAATCCAGAACTATTCCTAAAACAACATCAAGATAAATGCGTGATACTAGACGAAGTGCAACGTGAAAAAGCGTTGTTTCCTATTCTTCGTTCGCTTATAGACCAACACCGTGTTCCTGCTCGTTTTATCTTGTTGGGTTCGGCATCACCAGAGCTCATACGCGACAGCTCAGAAACCTTAGCGGGCAGAGTGGCTTACCACCAAATGTATCCGTTTAGTTTGCAGGAAGTAGGTGCCGATTTGCACGATAAATTATGGTTTAGAGGAGGTTTTCCTAATTCGTTTCTGGCCAATGACGATGAACAAGCTCTGCTTTGGCGTGGCAGTTTTGTTCGTAGCTATTTAGAGCGGGATTTACCCATGCTTGGGCTTAATGCCAATCCGGTAACTCTTAGAAGGCTTTGGGAAATAATTGCGTACCAAAACGGACAATTGCTCAACATTTCTACGATTGCAAAATCCATTGGTTTGTCAGCACCCACGGTGCGGCATTACCTCGATTTTATGGAAGCAGCATTTCTCATTCACTTGATAAAACCGTATCACACCAACGGTAAAAAGCGATTGGTAAAATCGCCCATTGTATATGTTTTAGACACTGGAATATTGCATTCACTGCTCGATATAAAGTCCTATGACAAGCTACTTGGGCATCCAATTGTGGGTGCATCATTCGAAAATTATGTTCTTAATCAGTTGCTAACTAAAGTAGATGCTAGCCAAATTTATTTTTATAGAACTGCTGACGGAACGGAGATGGATTTTGTAATTACCGAAGGCGGAAAACCTGCAATAAGCATAGAAGTAAAGTTGAGTAGCACACCAAGCACAACCAAGTCATTTACCACGGCCAAACAAGATTTGGAAGCACCCAAAAACTACATTGTAGCACCCGTTCTTCGCGGCTATCCGCTTACCGAAGATGTGCAAGTAGTGAGTGTGGCTGAGTTGATGGAGTTGGTGTAAAAAAATCTACTGTGCTATCTCTATCAACTCTATGGTAAATATCAACGTAGAATAAGCTGGGATATTAGCTCCCATTGCTCGGTCGCCATAAGCCAAATCATACGGAATATAAAGCTCCCATTTGGAACCTACTGGCATCATTTTTAATGCTTCTGTCCAGCCTTTTATTACTTGGTTTACCCCAAAAGTAGCCGGCTCACCGCGGTCGTAACTACTGTCAAATTTTTTACCATTAACCAGTGTGCCACTGTAGTGGGTAGTTACTTGCTGACCGTCAACGGGTATAGGGCCATTTCCTTTAGTAATGACTTTATATTGTAAACCACTTGGAGTACTTTTTACTCCTGGCTTTGCTGCATTTGCGCGCAAAAAGGCTTCACCTTCAGCAGTTGCTAATTTCGTTTTTTCTGCTTGTGCTTTGCTTACATATTCATTGATTACTTGATTGGCAACTTGTCCTTCCATATTGGCGTGATTGTATACCATCACATCTTGTATAGCCTCCATAAATAGATTCATGTTTAAGGTGTCTATTCCTCCGTTTACTAAGCTTGAAGCTATATTTAAACCAACGGCATAACTCATGCTGTCAATGGAGTTTTTCATAGATGTGTGAGAATGTTGCGCTTTGGCACTTACAAAAGGTAACACGGTAAGCGTAAGTAAAATCAATTTTTTCATGACTGCGAATATATAAATTAAGGATAAAGTTTTAATGTAACGGATTTATGGGTGAAAGTGGCTCGAAATTTAATCGGTTATTAAAAACGCGGATAAGTGCCGCGGCATTTTCTAGACTGCCAATACATTTGGAAAACCCATTTCCGTTTTTAGGATTTGTGGTGTGGTATGGATAGGGAAATTCGGTGCTTTTTAATTCACCGTCTAACAAGTAAATACCGGTGGTCAATGGGTCACCATATCCAGCATAATGATTACCAATAATTGCAAAATGAAGCACATTGGATTGTTTGCTGGTGGCATTTATGTATTGCTCGTCAAGTACTTTATAGGCAGAGTATTTATAGTTGGCAGCTAAGAGTGAGTCGAGTTGAGCGTTGCTAAAATCAGTAGCACAGCTTTTATTGATAAAATATAAGGTGTCGTTTTTGAGTTTGGTAAGTGTTGACCTTGCCTGCGCTGTATTTACATTCGCTTTTCCTTTCTTATTAAAATTGACTGTATAGGCAAAGGTAATATGGTTGGGTATAGCGTCGTAAAACCCATTGGTAATGGTTTTATTTAGGATATGCGAATACCCAATATCAAAAGAGCTGTTGCTCTTACTTTGCAAGGATACACCAAGGTATAATCCATGAGAAAGTCTATTTTTTAGCTGTTTGGTATACGTTACCGTGGCAATGGAATCTTGCTTACCCATAAATCTGTTGGTAGCGTTAAAGATAAACGCAGGAGAATATCCTGCAGTTACGCATACACCTGTTGCTTTGGGTATGGAGTATTGGTAAGAAAGTACAAGATGTATGTCTTCTGTTACCGACTTACGGTTATCAAACACATACTGGTAACGTTTATACCCGATTTTTCCTTGTATGTAAGCTGACTTAAACGGGTGGTTGTAAAATAAGTCTGCACCAACTCCCACAGGTGATTTTTTGTAATCAGTAAACGGCGATAAGGTAATAAACGAGCTAATTCCGAATTGTGCTTCGTTCACAAAGGCAGTGGTGTCTTGGCCCACAAGTCGTGAAAAAACACCTATAAAAAGTAATCCTAGGATTTGTCTCATTGGTTGGACAAAATTATGTGTTTTGCCTGTATAATTGATTTTAATGTGCATATGCTAGTATTTAATGAACCAGCGTTAATTGGGCTTTGCAGATGTGCCAATTAATTCTACTTTTGTGTTCGGAATCTAATGTAGTATTAGAGGGGAGGGATTTTATAAAATCAAACACTTAAAATTAAAGTTTTAGAGAAAATGAGAAAATACAATGTAGTAGGCGTAATGAGCGGCACGTCTATGGATGGGTTAGATATCGCTCATGTAACTCTTGAAGAATTAAGCGAGGGTAAATGGAATTATTCCATAAATGCGGCAACAACCATAACCTATGGAGAAAAATGGAGACTTAGACTTTCTAAACTACGTCATCAAAATTCGTTGGTATTTCACAAAACGGATAGATTCTACGGACAGTTTATTGGCGAAGGTATCCAATCGTTTTTAACTGAAAATGACTTGAAAGCAGATCTTATTGCTTCTCACGGGCATACTGTTTTTCATCAACCGGAAAATAATCTTACGGTTCAAATAGGTGACGGAAATAGTATATATGCATTTACAGGTATTCCTACGGTGACTAATTTTCGCGCTTTAGATGTTATTTTAGGAGGCGAAGGCGCTCCTCTGGTAGGGGTGGCAGATCAAATGCTATTTGGGGAATATGATATGTGCTTGAACTTAGGTGGCTTTGCTAATATTAGTGCAGATATCAACGGAAGCAGAGTAGCTTATGATGTAGGGCCTTGCAATATTGTACTAAACAGAATCGCGCGTGAATTTGATCAAGAATTTGATAAAGATGGCGAAATAGCAGAACGTGGACTTGTAGATTATGAGTTACTGGAAGAGCTAAATAGTGTAGAATACTACAGCTATGAGCCGCCTAAATCTTTGGGTAGAGAATGGATTAGTACCCATTTTTGGGATAGAGTGCGAAGCAGTGAAGCAAGCAAAGAAGACAAAATGAGAACACTCGTCGATCATATAGCTCAGCAAATAGGTCAAAGTATAGATGACTTAAGCAGCGGCGATCCAAGTGGCAAAAAGGTGTACATCACTGGAGGAGGGGCATTTAATAAAGCATTGATTTCACATATACGTAGTCATACCGATGCAGAAGTAATCGTTCCAAATGATGCAATAGTGGATTTTAAAGAAGCATTAGCATTTGCCTTACTCGGAATTTTACGCGTGCAGAATAAAGTAAATGTATTTAACGTAGCTACCGGAGCAACTAAAAGTTCAGTATCTGGAAGCCTTTATGGAGATTTCTCTAACCTAGTATAAATAAAATGGAAAATTTATTAAAAAAATTCGAAAATAAGCAGCCTGAAATCGTTTTTGAGTGGAAAGACTCAGAAACAGAAGCAGAAGGATGGGTAGTAATTAACTCTCTTAGAAACGGCGCTGCTGGTGGCGGCACACGGATGCGTAAGGGTTTAGATAAACGCGAAGTAGAGTCGCTTGCTAAGACCA
>CAMDCQ010000077.1 GCA_945890595.1 Chitinophaga pinensis | reverse complement strand
TACTAAATAAACGTTTATTTTTTGCTAAAGCGCATGCTTAATGGCTTGTTGGGCTTTGAGTGAGAGACTCTCTACCACGAGACCATAACTAACGTCTACCATTTTTAGAATTAGCTGGTCACTTACATCTTGATCAAATGTTACGGTGTTCCAGTGCTTCTTACTCATGTGATAACCCGGTTGTATGGCCATGTAATTCGCTCTTAGTTCTTCGGCTTCTTCGGGGTCGCACTTGAGGTTAATGGAACTAAAACTAAGGATAGAAAATAGACAAAATATCTTTCCTAAAACTTTCATAACCAATACATCGGGGCCAAAAGGAGTTTCCTCCGTTACACAAGGCTTGGATAAGCAGTAATCTCTAAGCACTTCAATATCCATAGGAATAAAGGGTTATATCCTTATCTTGATGGACAATGGTACACCGGCTGAAAAACGCTGGCTGGTCTGCTGCAAAATCCCCACAGTACAGCGTTCTACATAGTATATGAGATGGTTTTAAGATGGGAAAGTAATACAACATTGGACTTTCATCCCTTTTCATTTCTTCATCATTGAAAACGGCTCCTTTTCTGCCTGCATACACCAAAGACCAGTTGGGTTCCATATTGTAAAGCGAGAAGATAAGGTTCTCTTTGGGCACATGCGCATCAACTACTTGTTTAGCCCCTAATATCCAATTTCGGTTATACGGCTCAGGATGCCCGTCTATGTGTACAATCTCGCTCATACGCTCAAAATACTTGCTGTTCCCTTTTGAAAAAGTAAGTACAGCGAGCAAAATACCGATAATTAATGCGGTACGAGGTTGAACATAAGGTACAAAATAGGCCAATGCTTTTAGGGTAAAATAGATTATGACGGGCATGAAGGTCGCAATTACATAATAGTCATGGTTCATAAACTGAACCCCGAAAAGTATCGTCAGACTAACTAATCCAAGTAGCACGATTAGCGCTATTCTCCAATTAATGTTGGTTGTAATTTCGTTGCGTTTATGCCAAATACTAAGGATGCCTAGTCCTAAAATAACCCACCATTGAGGCTTACTAAAGTACTCATATCTAACTCGGCTTGCGGTATCAATCACATCCGTAAATTGTTCCCAATTCGTTACCGGAACAAATTCCGTTAAAAAGACGGTTGACCATAATTCTTTACTCCTGAGATGAACAAAATGAAAATCATAATAGGCTATTCCACAGGCTATAGCGGCAAATAGTATTATAGCTGCACCCCACTTTATGTTTATCTTCTTGCCCACTTGTAACACATATAGCCCCATAAAGCCAATACCGTAAATACCCGAAGAAGTCTTAACCAGCATCGCTAAACCACTAAGCAGTAGAATCCACAGAATATGCTTTTGGAAATCGCGTTCTAGCAATAAAAAACAAAGTAGAACTAGGCTTAGGGCCATTATATCTGGCAAGAAATTGTACCCGTAATACAGCAAGAGGGGAGAGCTCATAACGAAAATTAAGAGCACACTTTTAATCCATACGTTTTCCTTTCTCAGTAATGAAAAAACCAAGGCAAACAAGGAACTGAAAAAAATGAGAAATGTACCAAATCGAAGCAAAAAGTACACATAATTTTCAGAAACTCCCATGCGCACTAGTTGTGCCACACCGTATTGAAAACCACTAAATTCTACACCCGTATTCCCATCTGGGGTTTTCATGCTGTACGTTGCGGCATCTAGTAGTTCTTTCCCCTCTGCATACCTCAAGCACACGGCAACTCTATCTGCCTGAGCCCATTGATGAATACCACGTGGACCGTCATTTAGATGAGGTAAATAAGTGAATAGGAATACAAATGCAGCTAAAATGACATAAGAAATAGCCGATGATTGGGCTCGTGTTATGGTTTTACGCTTGAGATACAATACTTTTGTTCTATATGCCTTGGATAAAAAGCTATTTTATGACATTTGTCCTGCTGCTTTTATGCTGTTCTTCGGTCAAAGGTAAGAATGCAGACCAAAATATATCTAAAAAAGATACTGCGGCGCAAAAAATCATGAGTCACTTGTTGTCTAGTTCTCTTTTTGAGAAAAACGATGGACAATATGACGATCCATTTGAATACCGCTTTACGAATGGAAATGCCTGTGTTGATTTTTATAAAAATCAGGTTCGATTTAGTGTTCGAACCGCCAAAACGGAGTTTAACCCTCGCAAGATAGAGGAATCTATTCAATTTGAATACGTAACGTGGTCACTAGAGTTTGCGGGATCTACGAGTAACCTGGTGCAAAACAATGACACATTAACCACGAGTAATGTCAGTAGTTTTCGTGCAAATGGAAGTTCGATTAAACAGCGAAATACAGCCTCATTACGCTATTCCAATATCTATCCAAATATCGATTTGGTATTTTATAAGTCTGAAGATCACGAGCTGAAATACGATTTTATTTTACATCCAAATGCGAAACTCTCTGATATTGCCATTATTTATCATGGGGTTGAGGACTTAGAAATTCTAGACAATGGCAACTTATCATATCTTACCGTGCTTGGAACTATTCATGAAAAAGCACCTTATTCCTTTGTAAAACGAAATAAGAATGAGGTAAAGATTGACTACGCGCTTAAGGGCGATACGTTAAAATTTGATGCTGATTTTGATGTAGTGCTTGAAGAGGTAATATTGGATCCTATTTATGTAGATTGGAGTAGCTATTTTTATGGTACCGGTCGTACATCAACGGGTTACGGCTACACGTGGGTATATGATTTGGATATTGACGCCAATAACAGTGTGTATGTTGCGGGCATGACCAATGATAGATTTCCGAGTACGGTAAATTCATATGATACAAGTACCAATGGATATTATGATGCTTTTATTTGCAAACTCACCCCAGCGGGAGATAGTATAATTTGGTTTTCCTACTTAGGAGGATCTAATTATGAGTATTGTTTTTCATTGGCGGTAAATGGTCAGGAACAGCCAGTGGTTTCTGGATTTACGTACAGTACAGATTTTCCAATAACCAGTAATGCCTTTGACAAAACACCTAATATAAACAATGGAGCTGGTAATTATTTTGCAGGTTATGTAACTAAATTTTCTAAAAACGGCGATTCATTGATTTTTTCGACTTTTTTGGGAGGCACTAAGTCAGACTTAATTCAATCTATAGTAATCGATGATTCAAATTACGTTTATGTAACCGGTCAAACGAGTTCACCTGATTTTCCGGTTACAACGGGAGCATATCAAACTACATTTGGCGGAGCATCCAATAATTTCGGATGGTATAACACAGGCGATGCATTTCTTACCAAAATAAAACCTGATGGCTCTGGACTTGTATTCTCTACATTTATAGGTGGTGTTTATGACGATGTGGCCTATCAAGTGGCACTCGGGCCTAATAGAGATATATTTATTGTGGGAAAGACGACTTCTACCAATTTTCCGACAACAGATGGTTCTGCTATATTTAATTCTAGTTTGAACGGCATATCGGATGGTTTTATTTGCAAGTTTAATCCTACTGGAACTTCCCTTGGCTACAGTCAAATGATGGGAGGTACTGGAGAAGATTGGTTTGAAGGAGTATATGTAAACAAAAAGAACGAAGCATATGTGGCGGGTATAAGTAAATCTAGTAATTTCTATACAACATCCCGTGCGTATCAAAAAACATCAAAAGGTGGGGCAGAAGGTGTAATTGTAAAAATGAATCCTGGAGGCCAAAACGTGATTTACTCTACGTATTTAGGTGGGTCTGGCGATGAAATTTACTATTCTGGTTATATTTATAATTCAAACATAAGGATAGCTGCAAACGTAAGAGAAGAGGCAATTATTTGCGGAATAACACGCTCTACGGACTTTCCGGTAACATCCGATGCACTTATGAAGGCAAATCCAAGTAGCAGCTCGGGTTCTTATTGGAATACGTCTGCTACCATAACTAAGCTCGATTACTTTGGAAGTAAGTTGCTTTATGGCACCTACTATGGTGGATCTAGTTTTGAAATTCCAGGGGCCAATAAATTAAAACGGATAAGCTGTTTTACCAATATACTTTATGGCGGATTTACTGCTTCTTCAGATTATCCTACCACCAAAGGAGCCTTTAAAGAATCAAAAGCTTCGAGTACAGGTTTTTTCTGGACAGGTTTTGTTTCAAAATTTAGAGACACACTTTATACCGATGCGATAGATTTAAGCCTAGAGGATACTATTTATGAATGTGATAAAGTTTTTGAAATACTTGATGCCAAAAATATAGGAGCAGATATCAAATGGTCAAATGGCAAAAAAGAATCGATAATTATTGTAGAAAAAGCGGGGCCATTTTTTGTACAAGCTACCTATGGTTGTGATACCGTAAGAGATTCTATTTATATAAAATTAGAATACAAACCTAAAGCACCCGTATTGCCCAAGGATACCGTCTTTTGTGATGTTATGCCCACGCTCTTTCTGGATGCACGTAATGATAGTATGCTTGCAAGCTATACGTGGAGCACAGGAGATAAGGTTAAAGCTATTCAAGTAAGCGACCCATCCCAATATTGGGTGAAAATTGAGACGCCGCATTGTGGTACAAAATACGATACGACAAACATTGGTTACAAGCTCACTCCCGACGTTACCCTTCCACGAGATAGTGTATTTTGCAATACGATTTCATGGACGCTGCGGGTAGGAGATAGTCTCGTTAATGAAGAGGTTTATAGCTGGAACACGGGCGATACAACCTCATTTTTAGCTGTACAGGACACTGGCTTTTTTAAAGTGGTAGGCACTAATGTATGTGGCATAGATTCTTCGGAAATAACTATACGTAAATTAATCACTCCAACCATCAAATTGCCGGCAGATAGTACCTTCTGTAATCAAATTAACTGGACCATAAACTATGGGAAGGTTGATAATAGAGAAAGTTACAGTTCCACCAATTTGGAAACGGGTACACAAAATTTTACCAGTATAGATTCTATTACTCTTAAATTTCCTCAAACGGTTGAAGTAAGGGTACAAAATAAGTGTGGAATAGCGGTGGACACGCTTAAAGTAACATTGTTTAAAACGCCAGATTTTAACTTAGCCGACGATACCACATTTTGTGATAATCTCCGGTTGCCGGTAAACTTACCCAGTTTTAGCGATAAAGATCTGTATACTTGGAATGACAATACAATTTTAGCGAGCAAAGTTATTAGTCAGCCGGGTGTTTACTGGGCTGAAATTAAAAATAAATGTGGCGTAGATAGAGACACTATTAATCTCTATCTTCTCAAGAGTCTTAACTTAGACTTGCCAGAAGACAGTATTTTTTGTGATCAAATTAATTGGAACGTTAATGGTGGTTTAGGAGCAAATTGCGTTTATTTATGGAACTCTGGATCTACGGATTCTATATTGAATATTGGCCAGCCGGGCACCTATAAACTTAAGGTAAGTAACTACTGTGGTAGCGTGACAGATAGTATAGTGGTGGAAAAATTAGCTAGTCCTCGCGTAGATTTAAAAGAGGATAAAATCTTTTGTGAGCAAATACAAAGTGTCACTTACAACGTAGGCTTGCCGGGTAATAGTGAAACCTATTTATGGTCTAATGGAAATACGACTAATCAAAATACTATTGCCACCAGTGGCTTACATTGGGTTACAATTTCCAATAAATGCGCCTTAATTTCAGACAGTGTTTTATTTACCGTAGGTCAAAATCCAATAGTTGATTTAGGCCCAGATACCACGTTGTGTGGGGATTTTAATGTGCTATTGGATGCAGGAAATGCGGGAATGGATTATCTATGGCAACCTTATGGCGAAACCTCAAAAACCATACGTGCTTCCGAACAAACCACCTATACCGTTACGGTAACCAGTAAACTTGGCTGCGTGGGTTCAGACAAATTTGTAATTAGACCGGATTGTATTAGTAAAAGCTTTATTCCAAATGCATTTTCACCCAACGGTGACGGATTAAATGATATTTTCAAGCCTACCGTAATTAACGTTGAGAAGTACTCGCTTTCAATCTATAATAGATGGGGAGCCAAAGTTTTTGAAAGTAATAGTGCAGAACTAGGGTGGGATGGACTATATGCCGGCAGAGGTGCTCCGCAAGGGGTGTATAGCTATGTAATGCGCTACAAAATAACCGAGAAAGATACTTGGCAAAATAAATCTGGTGCATTGCAATTAATTCGATAATGCACCAGATGGGGTGTTAGTTAAATCCTGTATTGGTTATTCATTGTTAGCGCTAACCGCAGTCTCATACAGTTCTGTGTGACGTATTTCTCCGCCCGAAGTACCCGTTTGTTGTGCATAATAAATGACGATAAGACTGAAAGCCATGGTAACGTAGGCTAGGACTTTTGCAAAGTCTTTGCCTTTAACATTAGACCATAAACTGACTAGCGAAAATGCGCCCAATACGTACGAAAGGATGGCAAAAATCTCTGCGTGTTCTTCGTGTGCGTGAATGGTGAGATGACTTGCAATTTCTAATTCTTCTGCAAAGTCTTCAGCTCCATCACCTGTGGCCATAGCCGCAAAGGTGAATAATGATCCAAAAATAAAAAGGGCAAAAGCTACTCTTTTTACAATCTGCGATTTAAAAATAAAACCTGCGATTAGGATGAGTAATGCAAGAATGGGGGTGATAATCGGGAAATGATTAACTACTAGATGTAAATGAGCTCCGTTCATAAGATTAGGTTGACAAAGATAACCTTAGTTATTTAGTCCAAAGCTTATTGGTTGATACACCATGACAACTGTTACACTGTCCATTTGAAATGGTAGTGCTCATGTGCTGGGTAATGGTACTTCCTTTTACGCTAGGATATAAGCCACCACTATAATTAATTGCTTCTGTGGTGTAAAAATTACCTAATCCGTCTACGATAATCGTACCCCTCAGATTTCCTGTAGAATTTGGGCCTGTGTAAAGTTCTACGGTTCCACTTTTTAAAGTAGTTGTGCCTGCTTCATTGTAAACGGTTCCCGCTGCATTAAACCAACCTTTTCCTTCACCGCCAGATTTGTGACAGTTCATACAGTTTTGGCCCATATTGTGACTCTCGGTTTCGCCTGCAGCGCTAATATTAGTAACGCTTGCTCCTTTTTCTTTCTCGCAGGATTGCATGGAGACCATACCTAGTATAGCCATTAGCATAATAGTGATAATGTTTCTTTTCATTTGTTTTTTAGTTATTCTGTTATTAGATCGAAAGCTCCTTTGCTTAAGACTTGGTCTTCTTCTTTAATTCCTTCTAAATGCACGTATCCATTGCTTTTGTCCACAATGGTTACTTCCTTTTTTTCAAAATTATACGATTTGGCATTCTTTTCCTTCAAGCGTAAAACGTAAAATTTACCTTCTATTTCGATGACACTGCTTTCGGGCACGCCCAGTTCATTATTGGCTTCTGTTATGATCTCTGCTTCTACAAACATTCCAGGGTACATGTTCTTCAATTCGTCAGAATTGTCGATGTGTCCGTGAACGCTGATGGCTCCTGCACCTTGGGTTACTGCTCTGCTTACCAAATACACTTCGCCGCCTAATTCTTTAGAGCTTCCTGCAAATTTATAATGGATCTTTTGCCCTTTTACAACCTTTAGTATGTCCTTTTCAAATACCATTATTTCGACATGTAAGTGCTCTGTATTGGTAATGATTAGGGCAACTTCATTTGGACTCAAGACTTTACCTTGGCTTACATTGATACTGCTTACGTATCCCGAAATAGGGGCTGTAATGCGTATAGATGAATGTAGGTTAGAGTTGTCTAACGAAGCGGCACTAATTCCCATCAAGCTCAACTTCATTTTTAACGCTTCATACCTGGTACTGGTAACCCCGTAATCTGATTTGGCTTTAAGGTAGTTTTTCTGTGCAGAAATATTCTCATTTGCCAAGGTTTTTTGACGATCATATTCGCTTTTTAAATAGGCTAACTGTTCTTTTGCCTCCAGAAAATCTTGCTGCATTTGCAAGTATTCTGGATTTTCTAAAACAAATAATAATTGCCCTTTGGTTACAAACTCACCTTCAATAAGCTTTATTCCTTTCACATATCCTTGATAGTAGGTGCTAATTGATGCCATAAATTCAGGCGGAACATCCACTTTTCCTGTACACTTAATGGTAGATGTAAAGGCTAGGGTTTGGGGTGAAGCTAAGCTAAGTTGATTTGCTTCAAATTGCGCATTGCTCACTTCGATAAGCGATGAAGTACTGACGTTATTTTCATCACTCGTAGGATTTTCGCTACTAGAACATGCAGCAAATAGTCCGATTATAGCTATGGAATAGATTGATTTTTTCATTCTTTTTAATTAAGATATTGGATTGAGATTACGATTTGATTGTAATCCGATACGTTTTGTATATAATTTAATTCTAGAGACTTAGCGTGATCTAAACTCTGTATTAAGGTCATGTAACCTATTTCGCCTTCCTCGTAAGAACGCATGGCTGTTGTCCATATAGCGTCTGCTAATGACTTAGTGTTGGTTTCATACAAGGTCAAAGCGGCATCCTTCATGCGCAATTGTTCTTGGAGTATTTGCTGTTGGTTTTGATACTGTAAAATGTAATTCTCTTCTACCAATGCCATCCGTTTAAGTTCTAGTTTGGCAGTTTTAATTTCTGCTTTTTGAACTCCGTAAAACAAAGGAATGGCAATTCCTGCCTGAACACCTCGGTACACCTTGTCTATAGGAGCATACGGTGCGTTATTGCTGCCTTGAAAATAAGAAGCCTGCAAATCAGGTAGCAGTTGTTGCTTGCTCACGCCTAGTTTCTTTTGAGCCTCATTATCCAAGCTAGAGATTAATGAATGCATTGGTGTAGATGTAAACTCCGTGGTTAGTAGAGTACTTTTGGATAACGATTGTTCCGGTATGTCATACCTGTCATTGGTTTGCAGCCACGTGTTGAGTTCGAGTAACCTAGCACGCAAAACGGCCTCCGATTGGGCTAGTTTTGTATGTTGATCTTGGTACTTACTTTCGGCCATTAAGCTTTCTAAGTTATTGATTTCACCTAGCTCATAACGACGTTTAGCAGCGGTGCTAAAATGCGCGTACATGCTGTCGATGTAACGGTTTAACCTCACTTCTTCTTTAGCGGTAAGGATGCGATTGTAAACAAGTGTTATTTCTTTTTTAAGTTCAAACACATTCAAAGCCTTGTGTGCATTTTGGGTTTTTACGACGGCTTCATTCAGTTGTTTCGTTTTATGATATAACGTAGGAAAAGCAGATTGTTGACTCACGCCCCACACTTGAATAGCCACACCGTTTTCAGCAATGTTATTGGCGTCTTGGTTGTAGTAAAGATTGGTCTTATCCGGCCTTAATGTTGTTTGTGCCTCTGCTTTGGCTATTTGCACGTCATTCTGCGCTAAATCTTTATTGTTGCTTAATGCTATGGTTATTGCTTGCTCTAGGCTAATAACCTGTTGTTCTTGCGCATTCAACGACAATCCTATACCCAACAAGGCTAACACCATCATAGGCTTTTTAGCCAGCTTAAAACTGCGTTCTTCAAAAATGCTGTACAGCACCGGAATTACAAAGAGGGTAAGGATGGTAGCCGTAAATAATCCTCCAATAACGACGGTTGCCAGCGGTCGTTGTACTTCGGCACCTGCCAAAGTTGAAAGCGCCATAGGTAAAAATCCTAAGGCTGCAGCCATAGCAGTAAGCAATACCGGGCGCAATCGCATAATAGTACCTGCAATAACTCTCTCATTTGTGTTCATATCTGTTGTGTTTTTAAGTTCTCTAAATTCTTCTATCAGTACGATGCCATTCAGCACAGCAATGCCAAATAAAGCGATAAAACCAACCCCCGCCGAAATACTAAAAGGCAAGTCTCGGAGATATAGAAATAACACGCCACCCACTGCCGACAGTGGAACTGCGGTAAATACCAGCAGGGCTTCTTTGATGGTACC
>CAMDCQ010000076.1 GCA_945890595.1 Chitinophaga pinensis | reverse complement strand
GCCTGCAAGTATGAGTGACACTAATAAGATCATCATCGTCTTAGCACCTTCTTTAATCAAACTAGAAATGTAGTACACAATAATACCTGATGCAATAATTCTAAAAACAGTTAACAAGATCTTACCCCATTTCCCTCCTAAGGTTAAACCAAAAGCCATACCTGGGTTTTCGGTAAAGTGAAGCTCAAACCAATTGTTAAAAATCATTTTACTTTCACCTAAAGTGAAATTGGTTTTGATGTGGATTTTTAACCACTGATCTAATAATAATACGATGAAAACAGTAATAGCAACTAGGACTATCTGCTTTTTTCTAAGTTCTATACTTTCCTGCAAGGGGATGATTATTTGTATTGATTTTTCTTTGCTTCTATGCTTTGAGTAGTGTGTGGAACAGCTCTCAAACGTTCTTTTGATATTAAATTGCCGGTAACCTTACAAATACCGTACGTTTTATTTCCAATTCGCACTAAGGCCATTTCTAAATTGTCAATAAACTTTCGTTGTCTCGCTGCGAGTTGACCAACACTTTCTTTTTGTTGCGAGGCACTACCATCGTCTATGGCCACGTAAGCGCTTGCGGTATCGTCCGTACCGTTTTCATTCTCATGCTTTATCTGGTTTAATAGATATTTTAATTCGCTCTTGGCGCTGTCTAGTTTCTGTTGAATTATATCTTTAAACTCTACTAAGTCTGCGTCGCTGTATCGTTGTGTTTCTTCCATCTTTTACTTATTTAGATAATTGTATTTTAAGAATATGTGTGTCGATATCTATGGTGTCAGTGCCAGTCAATACATCAGCTGACACTAATTCTTCAGCTAATATTTCTCCGCAAATATATTCATTATAGGAATTCAATGCATTTTGGATATAAGCGTGATGTTCTACACTTACTTTTATCTTATCAGTTACCTCAAAATCTTTGTCTTTTCGTAGATTTTGTATTTTGTTAATCAACTCTCGAGCAATACCTTCTGTCTTAAGCTCCTCTGTTAATTCAAGATCTAAAGCAACAGTATAGTTGGCATCTGACATGATTTGCCATCCAGGAATATCTGCGGTTTTTATCTCAATGTCTTCCGAAGTTAGCACATATTCTTGGCCATTTGCATGGATAGTTATAGATAAACCGTTTTCAAGTTTGCTGATAATGTCATTATCAAAGTGCGCTATTTGATCAGCGACAGTCTTCATATCTTTTCCTACTTTAGCGCCTAAAATCTTAAAGTTGGCTTTACACGATTTCTTGATAATACTAGAATTCTTATCTATAATCTCAATTTCCTTGATGTTTACCTCAGACTTGATTACCTCTTGTACTTTTTTAAGATTCTCTGCAAACTCATCACTTAAAGCGGGTATAATCGCTTTACTAAGTGGTTGACGTACTTTGATACCTTCTAATTTTCGAATACGTAATATGAGTGAAGTGATACGCTGAGATATTTCGATTTGTTTTTCTAATTCTTCATTTATCAGTGTCTTATCTGCAACTGGAAAATCTTGTAGGTGCACAGACTCATCCGTAAACATCAAATCTTGATACATATTATCAGCATAAAAAGGACTAAAGCTACACATGAGCTTAGCGATGCTGGTTAAACAGGTATGCAATGTTTGGTAAGCAGCTATTTTGTCTTTGCTTAGCTCTCCTTTCCAAAAACGGCGACGATTAAGCCTAACATACCAATTACTCACATCATCAATTACAAAATTTTGAATTGCACGAGTTGCTTTGGTAGGCTCATAGTCATCCATAGCGTCTGAAACAACTTGTATTAATGAATTCAACTTGGATAATATCCAGCGGTCTAATTCTTGTCTTTCTGGCAACGGAACTTCCGCATCTTTATTCGTAAAGCCGTCTATATTGGCATATAAAGCATAGAATCCGTAGGTATTATGCAGGGTGCCAAAAAACTTACGCTGCGTTTCTGTTAGACCTTCTATGTCAAATTTTAAATTATCCCAAGGTGCAGAATTACTCAGCATGTACCAACGGATTACATCAGCACCGTAATTTTCTACTGCTTTAAACGGATCTACGGTATTGCCTAATCGCTTAGACATCTTATTCCCGTTTTTGTCTAACACAAGTCCGTTAGCCATTACGTTTTTAAAGGCAACGGAGTCATTTAGCATCACAGATATGGCGTGCAGGGTAAAGAACCATCCACGTGTTTGATCTACGCCTTCGGCAATAAAATCAGCTGGGTAATTGGTTCTGTCATCCACTTTTTCCTTGTTTTCAAACGGATAATGTAATTGTGCGTATGGCATTGCCCCAGAATCAAACCATACGTCAATAAGGTCTGTTTCGCGTTGCATCGGCTTACCCGTTATAGAAACCAGTATCACGTCATCAATAAACGGTCTATGCAAATCGAATTCAGGAGTAATGGTATTGCTCGACATAAAACCAGCATCTACAGCTTTTTCAACCTCGGTTCTTAATTGTTCTATGGAGCCTATACAAATCTCTTCTTCCCCATCGGCAGTGCGCCAAATAGGTAATGGGGTTCCCCAATAGCGGCTTCTGCTTAAGTTCCAATCTACCAGATTTTCAAGCCAATTTCCAAATCTACCTTCTCCTGTGCTTGCAGGTTTCCAGTTGATGGTCTTATTCAGTTCTATGAGTCGTTCTTTTACGGCAGTAGTTTTAATAAACCAGCTTTCTAAAGGGTAGTAGAGTATTGGCTTATCCGTTCGCCAACAATGTGGATAGCTATGCTCATATTTTTCTACTTTAAACGCTTTATTGTCTGTTTTAAGCTTAATGGCAATTTTAACATCGGCACTCATATATCCATCTGCAGATTCATCTTCGTCTTTGTAATTTTTAACATACAAGCCTGAGAATTCTTCCATACCAGCCACAAATTTTCCGGTTTTGTCTACAAGCGTCAATGAACCTATGCCATTTTGCTTAGCAGCGATATAATCGTCACTACCAAAACTAGGAGCAAGGTGCACTATACCAGTTCCATCTTCTGTGGTCACAAAATTAGCGCCGATTACTTCAAAGGCTCTTCCATCTTCTGGCTGATGGTAGGGCATTAGCTGCTCGTATTTCAATCCAACCAGCTCACTGCCTTTTAGTTCCTTAACAATTTCAAAGGGAATTTGCTTTTCGCCTACAACATAATCTGCGAGGTTAAGTTCACTATTTTTATCAGAAAAATATTTTGAAAGTAGCTTGGTGGCTAGAATAACCGTTATTTTTTCAAACTTGTACTGATTGTACGTTTTAACTACGGAATAATCAATTTTAGGACCTACGCCTAACGCCGTGTTACTAGGCAAAGTCCATGGTGTGGTTGTCCATGCAATGAAATAAGTGTTTCCCCAATTAAGATCTAATCCCATGCTGGCAGGGGTACTCATTTGAAATTGAGCCACAACAGTGGTGTCTTTTACGTCTTTGTAGGTGCCTGGTTGGTTGAGCTCATGTGAGCTAAGACCAGTACCTGCAGCAGGAGAGAAGGGCTGTATGGTATGTCCTTTATATAAAAATCCTTTTTGATGTAATCGCTGTAATAAGTTCCATACAGACTCAATATACTCATTTTCGTAAGTGATATAAGGATTATCTAGATCTACCCAATACCCTATTTTTTCGGTCAGGTCATCCCAAATATCCTTAAACTGTAAGACGTCTGCTCGGCATGCCGCGTTGTAATCTTCTACGCTTATTTTAGTGCCAATATCTTCTTTGGTTATACCCAGTTTCTTTTCTACTTGTAGCTCTATGGGCAAACCATGCGTATCCCACCCCGCCTTGCGCTCTACTTTAAATCCTTTTAACGTTTTGTATCTGCAAAAAACATCCTTTAGCGATCGACTGATAACGTGATGTATGCCAGGCATACCGTTAGCAGAAGGAGGACCTTCATAAAAAACGTAGGTGTCTTTACCTTCTCGGTTCGAAACACTTTTTTCGAATACATTATTATTTTTCCAATACGCGAGTACATTTTTTTCTGTACTGGGTATGTCCAATTGCTTGTATTGTTGATATATAGTGGCGTTGGCCTTTGACGACATAATCTCTACTTAGATAAAGTGTGCAAAGGTAATAATTTTGAATGCTTATTTCTGAGTAATAGAAAGGAGATATCCAAGGACTGCGTGCCTTCCTATTTTACTATGAAGAGACGGAGGTTAATCTATTTATTATACGTCTTTCTCGCTATCAAAAGATAATAGCAAGGCAGGTAGTAATAGCAAGTTAGATAACAGAGCAACAAACAAGGTGATTGCAGTAAATAGTCCCAATGCTATAGTTCCTCCAAAGTCAGAAAAAACAAATATAATAAAGCCAAAGAATAAAATCACAGCAGTATAAATCATGCTGGTACTAATTTCTTTCTGCACTTTTTGAACTGCCAGCGGCACCGAACCTAATCCCTTTAATTCCATCTTATATTTAGTCAGGAAATGAATGGAGAAGTCTACAGCTATTCCAAATGCCACACTAAACACCAACACCGTACTTGGTTTAAAATTAACGCCAAAGAATCCCATTATGCCCGCGGTGAATAACAAGGGTATTACGTTAGGTATAACAGATATGAGAATCATTTTCCATGACTTAAATATACTTGCCATAAGAAGCGAAATTATTATGAAAGCGATGACTAAACTCATTAATAAATTACTAATGAGGTAGTCGTTTCCTTTGAGGAAAATAACACTGGTTCCTGTTATGGCGATATCGGTTTTTTGCGAACTATCTAATTCGGTATACGTCACAATGGGGTATGAGTAGTAGGTTGTATCAGCCGATTGCGTGCTAGAGTCGTAGTAGATCTCCTGAATAGAATCCGTAAATATATCCTCAGTATTTTTTGCAAAATTAAAAATGGTATCTGCAGTGAGGTAAACCAGTTCTTTCAATTCCTTAATTCGAACACTGCCAACATCCGCCATTTGCACACTTATTCTTGCCTTCCGGTTGTCTTTATCTACTAAACTGCTTAGCATGCCCTCGTTTGTTTCATTTTTGGGCACAGCACTCATGATATTTCCTAAATCAAGCACACTTGGGACAGCATATCTTCTGGCATCACCGTCATAGTACGTCTGATTTAAAAATTTTAAGGTTTGTGCAACAGACATGGGTTTACTGAATTCCTCATATCCAACTAGTTCACGTTCAAGTCTATCTATATTGATTAAGGTTCTTATTTGCGAAACACCTTGTTCTTTTTTGGTATCTATAACAATCTCAAATGGCATTACACCACTTATATTTTCTTCAAAAAACTTAAGATCAGTATATAATTTGTCCGATTTAGAGATATCGTCTACCATGTAGCCGATGTTCTTCAACTTGGCCATACCTACTAAAGAAATAAGAACAAAAACTACTGTTCCGATATAGATAGTTCGTTTTTTGGTTTGAACAACACTCGATATTTTATCTATTAATTGATTTAAGAATTTGTAATCTAAGTGCTTTACATGCTTCTCTTTAGGAGCGGGCAAATAACTAAAAAGTACAGGAATCAGGATAAGCGAAATCACAAACACTGCCATAATTGCAAGGAAAGAGGTGAGACCGAATTCCTGTAAAACAGAGCTACCTGTTAAGACAAATACGCCAAATCCTACAGCTGTAGTCAAGTTTGTAAATAATACAGCCCTACCTACTTTAGAGATAACGCGTTGTAATGCTTTTATCTGGTTATTGTGACTTCGGTATTCTTCGTGATATTTATTTAGGAGATAAATGCAATTGGCTATTCCGATTACTACAATGAGTGGAGGTAGCAAGCCAATAAACATGGTTATTTTATATCCTAATAATACTACAATACCCATGCACCACACTACACCGATTATTACAGTTAAAAGCGAGAAAGCTAGTGTTGGAAAACTTCTGAAGAAGAATAATAGAATTAAAGAAGTGATCAGCATCGAAATTAGCGTGAATTGCACTAACTCTTGCTGTATCATTTTCGACATTTTTGTGCGAATGAAAGGCAATCCAGAGAAATGCACTTCTACATTTTCTTCGGCACATACTTTTTCTATTTTGTCTTGTAATCCAGAAACAAAGGCTACCCGTCCTTTGGTGTCCAGTATTGATTTTTCTAAGGTAATAGCCATGAGACTAAAGTCGCTACTGTCCTTAAAAAGAAGTCCTTCGTAAAAGCGTAGGTTCTGCAATGCGCCAAAAAGACTATCTAGTTCGGCTTGTGTTTGGGGTTTGGCATAAACAAAATCTCTAGCATGAAATTTAGAAGTAGTAAAACTGTCTTCTTCAAAATATTCTGTTACGGTTTCTTTTTCTAGTGATTTTAAATTAGCGATGGAAAGTACCTGCTTTACATTAGCTGTAGTATCTAATTCATGCGTTAAATCATACCACTTGTTAAAAAAAGAAAGTTGGTAAATTTTTTCGGAGTTAATCCCCACAACCATTACACTACCGTCATCTCCAAACGTTTTTTTAAATTCTTTGTACGCTAAATTGTCTACATCGTCGTCCGGTATGAATTTGGGATTGTCATAGGCCAACTGAACTTGAGAGGCTTTATAACCCATAAGTACGGTGGTACAAATGAGAAATAGGATTAAAGCTAATCTATTTCGGAGTATGGTATTGGCTATATTTTCCCACATATTAAAAAGGCTGCAAAAGTAGTTATATGGCTTGCAAAAGCAAGTATGATAAATCGTTTAGGTTTGATGATTGGAATTAAGGTATAATTGATCCTTGTAACGGTGAAACCGTCTATTATGAGTGCTTGATTTTCAGATGACTAATGTCATACCCATTTAGAAAATCTTTAATTTTCATCTGACGTTTTCCCTCTATCTTAATTTCATCTAAGTGTACCATGCCATCCGTAACCCAAACGCCAAGATATGATTTACCGTCTGTTACAAATGATCCTACATTATTTGTATGGTTTTCAGGATAAAAACTAGCCTTGTACACTTGTATTTTTTTTTGATCGAAAATGCTGTGAGCCAGAGGATAAGGACTTAATCCTCGAACTAAATTTACCGTTTCTAACCCTGTGCCGTCCCACCGTAGCTCAGTATTAGCAGGATGTAATTTCGGTGCATTTTTATCTTGTTCTGATTCATGCTGCGGTATCTCTTTTAGTTCACTGTTGAGGACTTGTTCCAAGGTTTCAATAATGGCATCAGTTCCCAAATGCATTAGCTTATCGTGCAAGGTTCCTGCATTGTCCTCAGGTAAAATAGCGCAGGATTTTTGCACCAGTAAATTGCCCGTGTCAATTTCATGTTTTAGTTTGAATGTGCTAACACCAGTAATTGTTTCTCCGTTAATTATGGCCCAATTGATGGGGGCTGCACCTCTGTAATGGGGAAGGAGCGAGGCATGTAAATTAAATGTACCCAACGATGGCATATCCCAAACTAATTCGGGCAGCATTCTAAAAGCAATTACAATCTGCAAATCGGCATGATATGCTTTCAGTTCTCCTAGAAAATCAGTGTTTTTGAGATTAGCCGGTTGTAGGCAAGGAATATTTTTTTCTCGTGCATATTCAGTCACCGGCGTTGCAAGAAGTTTCATTCCTCTTCCAGCAGGTTTATCTGGCGCAGAAACAACAGCAACAACGTTATATCCTTCATCTAAGATACGGGCTAAATGAAACCGAGCGAACTCCGGGTTTCCCAGAAATATAATCCGTAGGTCAGATTTATTTTTGTGCACTAGTGAATACTATTAAATATTCTCCCCCAACGTATGCGTGAAAATATATTTTTTGAATAGCGTTTCATGCCTTCAGGACTTCTATGATACAAGGTGTTATTGTCTTCTGGCTCTATACTCATCCAAATAAATAAAGCTTTACCCACCACGTGATCTTCTGGTACAAAACCCCAAAAACGAGAATCTGCAGAGTGATGCCTATTATCTCCCATCATAAAGTAATAGTTCATTTTAAAGGTATATTCTGTAATCTGCTTGGTGCCCATGTAAAATAAACCATCTGCCATTCTGAAGTCTGGATTGGCTTCATAAAGTCGAATAGCGGTCTCGTAAATAGCGTAGGTATTTGAATCTAATTTAATGCTCGAGCCTTTCTGAGGTACATAAAGTGCACCGAAATTATCTACCGTCCATTTATTGGTTTTACAATATTCGGGTAAGTTTACGGTTGCATTATAATCGTCTATTACAGGCTGAATACTTACTACACCTGGCGTGTTTTTAAGGTCTATAAGATTTTGCTTGGTTAGTTGCATTAAGTAGCTTCCCTCACCATTGGTCTGGTCAATCTCAGAAATATTTAACTTTTCATAATCTTTAAATGATAGTGTATTAGACAATTGAACCATATAAGAACTTTGTCCATGAACCGCCACAGCCGTTGCTTTACCATTTATGTACACTTTTCCGTTGACTATTTTTAAGGTATCTCCAGGTATTCCAATACATCGTTTGATATAATTGGTTTTTTTGTCCGTAGGATGCGCAAACGTGTTTTGTGTAATAAGTTCGTAGGGATAGTTAAAAACTACGATGTCATTGTTTTTGATATTTTGAAAACCTGGTAATCGGTAAAAAGGTAATTTAAGCGCTTCGGAATATGCTTTTCCGCCTATAACAGGCATTTCTTGATGTACAAATGGAAACGCGATGGGTGTCATGGGCACACGTGCACCATAATGCATCTTACTCACAAATAAAAAGTCACCTCTAAGGAGTGATTTCTCCATAGATGAGGTTGGTATTTGATACGCTTCTATAAAAAATGTGCGGATAAGAGTGGCCGCAATTATGGCAAACATACCCGCATCTATCCACTCGCCACCCGATACCGTTTTTCTATACTTATAACGGAACATATAATACACCCAAATGGCTACTTGCCAAAATACTAAGTATATTAAAGGATTTATAAAACCAGCGTCTGTTTGTGTAAGCAGAAGTATAAACGTAAGTATGTTTACAACCGTAAAAATAATATAGAATATAGCCGCGCGCTTACTCAGTAGTTTCCAATCTTCCTTGAAATTAATTTTCATTTACTTTATTTTTTGTCAAAAATTTAATAATTCTTTCATGGTGTAAACACCTTTTTTACCTTGCATCCATTCTGCGGCCAAAACAGCACCTTGAGCAAAACCCAATCTACTTTTTGCATTGTGAATTAACGTGATTTCATCAATGGGACTTTCATACGTTACTTGATGAAAACCAGCAACATCAGGTGCTCGCTTACTTAGTATTTGCAAATCAAACGATGTTAATTCGGCTTTCTCTCCTTCGAGCAGACCAACGTATTTATTTTTTCTATCAATAGAATCTAGAATTCCCTCTGCAAGCGTAACCGCAGTGCCACTTGGATGGTCTAATTTTTGTAAATGATGCGTTTCGGTCATGCTTACCTCATATTCAGAAAAACCATTCATGATTTTAGCCAATCGCTCATTCATATGAAAAAGAATATTAACGCCGATACTAAAATTGGTAGCGGTAAATAGTCCTTTGTGATGTTCAAGTGCAACTTCTGCTACTTTTACATAATGCTCGTACCATCCAGTTGTTCCAACTATTATAGGCGTATTCGCTTCAAAACATTTGTGAATATTGGAGACTGCAGCATCCGGTTGTGTAAACTCAATCGCAACGTCACTTTTATCGAGTTCATTAATGTTGAAATCAGAAGAATCTATAATAGCCGCAATGGTATGACCACGTTCTAAAGCTACCTTTTCGATGGTTTTGCCCATCTTTCCATATCCTATTAATGCTATGTTCATCTAATTCAGAACAAAACAACATCTTTTTTTTCATTTAATAGGGGTAAAATAGAAATGAGAGTAAAAGTAATAGCGTCTTTTTTCGTACTCACTTACGCTCAGCTATCTGATACAAACTTGCAGATTCTTTCCTTTATTTGCTGAACTAAATTAAAGCCTTGAAAAAAAGAAGAATAACACCAACAAAGGGTGCTAAAAAAAGTAATAGCGGCAATAAAATATGGGGTATAGTGTTAATTGTAGTTTTTTTTGGAATCACCGCAGGTTACTATTTACTCTTTAAGGGAAATACCGATGCTTCTGATGGCGAATATTTTTATATCAAATCAACAGACAGCTATACTCAAGTTCTTGAAAATCTTACGTATCATCATATTATAAAGAATATGGA
>CAMDCQ010000075.1 GCA_945890595.1 Chitinophaga pinensis | reverse complement strand
GGCCAGCGAGGAGACAAAGCTGCGGTAAGCAAATGGATGCTTTGGACCATCATAGGTGGTTTTATGTTCTTAGGTTGTCAAGCTTGGGAATGGACACAGTTTATTGGTGCTGGTTCGCGCATGTACAGTAATCCGTATGGCCCACCAACATTCGCTGCCCTATTTTTTGGGGTTACTGGTTTCCATGGTTTTCACGTGTTTTCGGGTGTGGTGCTTAACATCATTGTCTATGTAAATAACCTTATGGGTACTTACGAGAAAAGAGGTCATTATGAAATGGTTGAAAAAGTTGGTTTATACTGGCACTTTGTAGACCTTGTATGGGTTTTCGTTTTCACATTCTTTTACTTAATCTAATTTTATCTTTAAACTATTATAATTATGTCTTCACATTCAAATCATAACGTAGATATACACGACGAAGTAAATTACGATCCAACTGTTTGGGTACCGCATACCCACAGTCATGGTACTAAAGATATCTGGCTCAAATTCTGGATACTATTAGGGCTAACCGTAATAGACGTAGCTTTTTATTTTATCATGCCTCCTTCTATGGCTAGAAACATTATTTTCATAGCATTGGGTATTGTAAAAGCCATATACATTGTAGGTACATTTATGCACATGAAGCATGAGAAATTAGGTTTTGCTTCCATGATTATTATTCCTATGATGTTTATTATTTTCTTTATAGCTTGGATGCTATTTGAAGGAAATTTCTGGGGAACCGTTTAAGCTAATCCATGAAAAGAGTAGGTGGACTAATTATAGTTGGTATAATTATCCTTATACCCGTTCTCATTGCCTTTTACTGGCATTCTAAAGAATTTAAATACACCGAATTACCTGTTTACTCTACGGATGAAATGGGTGAAGAAGTACCGTATTATATTGATAGTTTCTCCTTGATTGATCAGAATGGAGATGTGTTTACACGTGAGGATATTGGCGACAAGGTATTTATCGCGAATTTCTTTTTTGCTTCTTGTCCTGAGGTTTGTCCAACTATCAATGGGCATCTTAAAATTGCCTCTCAGAAACTTGAAAACAGTACGGATGTATTATTTATATCTCATACCGTAGATCCTTATAACGATACCGCTGCTGTACTTCGTGCCTACGCAGATAAATTTGAGGTAAACGATGACCAATGGAAATTCTTGACTGGAAGTAAAAGCACGATATACCGATTAGCAAGAGATAGCTATAAAGCCGTAATACAGGCAGTTCCCGATACCACTGATTTTATACACAGTGAGAAAGTAATGTTAATCGATAAAGATTTTCACGTACGTGGTATTTACGATGGACTGGACATTACCGATATCATGAAAATGATAGAAGATGCCCGATTCTTATTAAAAACATATAAAGACCAAGAAAAAGATGAAGATAAGCGATAAAGCATTTTTTAGGATTGCCATGGTAGTATCCGTGGTAGTATTTCTACTAGTGGTAGTACTAAATAAACGTATACTCAATCCACCAACCGAGTTTCCTGCATTTATTTACAAGCTGCCCATGTTACATGCTATCATAAATGGTACGTGTGCGGTGTTATTAATCTTTTCGCTTCGTGCGATTAAAGGTGCGAATGTGGCCAAGCATAAATTGCTCAACATCACTGCATTTTGTCTATCTGCCGTTTTCTTATTGAGCTATGTTACGTATCATTTCTTTGTGCCTGAAACCAGTTATGGTGGCGAAGGAGCTATGAAATACGTATATTACACCATTCTAATCTCGCATATCTTTTTAGCAGCTATCGTGTTACCAATGATTTTATTGGCATTTTGGTACGCGTTAAATAACAATATCGCAAAGCACCGAAAAATTGTTCGTTTTACCTACCCTATTTGGCTTTATGTAGCCGTAACAGGGGTTTTAGTATACGTACTTATTTCCCCTTACTACTCTTTCTAACTAGTTTGAAGTCGACCTTACAACGGATATTACAAAAAGTATTGGGATACGATGCTTACTTGTGGTATTTCACACTGTATAAACTTCGTACGTTAAAATACGACAAGCATGAAAATGACTTTTTTCATTTTCTTACTTTGTTAAACAAGAACCATATCGTTTTAGACATTGGTGCTAATCTAGGTTTAATGTCGTATCATCTTGCCAAAAACAGCAAAGAGACCTTTGCTTTTGAACCCATGCCAAACAACTACAAAGTGGTAGAAAAGGTGAAAGCCAAATATAAGCTGGATAACTTACACATTCTGACTAATGCACTCGGGAATGAGAATAAATCGATTCAACTGGTATTACCAGAAGTAGATGGGGTGAAAAAACAGGGCCTTAGTCATGTAGTAGACGCAAAAATGACTGAGTTTAATGACGGGAGTATTTTTGAAACAGAATGCCTAAAACTGGATGATCAACCGGAGTTAAAAAATAAAAAAATTGATGCTATCAAGATTGACGTCGAAAACTTTGAATACGAAGTCTTTTTAGGAGCAGAAAATATTTTAAAAACCGATAAGCCCATTATTTACTGTGAGCTTTGGGATAATCAGAACAGATTAGATTGTTTTGGTTATCTTCAAGGATTAGGTTACGAAACGATGGTATTGCGACACGGTAAGTTAGAAGCGATACAAAGTAACCCAAGTAATATACAGAACTTCTTCTTTATCCATAAACACCCTTAACTTTGTGGCCATGAAAAAGATATTAGTTATTCTATTTCTCATCTCGGCTGCAGCCTTAACAGCCGATGCACAATGTCCTATGTGCAAAGCATCCGTAGAGAGCGGAATGAAAGAAGCAAATTCTAAGGGAAGAGGCCTCAATGATGGCATTCTATACTTATTAGCCACTCCGTATATCGCCATTGCCATTATTGGGGGTATTTGGTATAACAAGAGAAGGAAGTAAGTCATGGGTTCTATAAAATCTTTTGTTGTCGGAAAATGTACGCAATGTCACACAGGCGACGTGTTTACGCACAAAGCAAGTAATCTCAAACATTTTAGAGAAATGCACGACCATTGTCCTAGTTGTAATGTAAAGTTCGAATCAGAACCAGGTTTCTTTTGGGGTGCTATGTACTTTAGTTATGCGTATAGCGTAGCTTCATTTATCATAATCGGTTTTTTCTTTTTTACCTACAGTGATGATGTAAATTTAGGATATTACATAGGTACAGTAATCGCATTTACCTTGCTTACCTCTCCTATTTCGTATCGCATGTCTCGATTAATGATGATGTACATCGCAGCACCGTATCGACGATTTAGAGGTAAATAAAAAACCTCCCGTCACAAAGACAGAAGGTTTTCTCCTTAACGTTATCTCAACCGACTATTTTCCAGCTGCTAATGCTACTGGTTCTACGCCGTTTATTATATCCGTAATTTTTTGCTCTATTTCTTCCATCATTTCTGGATTGTCTATAAGCAATTGTTTTACTGAATCTCTGCCCTGTCCTAACTTCGTTTCGCCGTAGCTAAACCAAGAACCGCTTTTTTGTATGACGTTGTTTTCAACTCCAAGATCTACAACTTCGCCTGCTTTTGAAATTCCTTGGCCATACATGATATCAAACTCTACGACCCTAAACGGTGGAGCTACCTTATTCTTGGCTACTTTCACTTTTACGCGATTTCCCACAATGTCTACCCCATCTTTTATACTTCCCGTACGACGAATATCAAGCCTTACAGAAGCATAAAATTTAAGTGCATTACCGCCCGTAGTTGTTTCAGGGTTACCAAACATAACGCCTATTTTTTCTCGTAACTGATTGATAAATATGCAAATACAACCTGTTTTGTTAATAGTACCGGTAAGTTTACGCAGAGCTTGAGACATTAAACGAGCGTGTAACCCCATTTTAGAATCTCCCATATCTCCTTCCAACTCTGCACGAGGTACAAGCGCGGCTACCGAGTCAATTACGATAACGTCAATAGCACCTGAGCGTATTAAGTTATCAGCGATTTCTAACGCTTGCTCTCCATCATCTGGCTGCGAGATTAGTAATTCATTGGTATCGATACCTACTTTTTCAGCATAAAATTTATCAAATGCGTGCTCTGCATCCACAAATGCACAAATACCACCTAGTTTTTGCGCTTCGGCAATACAATGCATCGCCAGTGTAGTTTTACCCGAAGATTCAGGACCGTATATTTCGATTACTCTTCCTTTAGGAAAACCGCCTACACCCAAGGCTATATCCAATCCTAGAGAACCTGTAGAAATCGTGTCTACTTTTACAATGTTCTCGTCATCCATTCGCATCACTACTCCTTTACCATAGGACTTTTCCAGCTTGTCAATGGTGAGTTTAAGTGATTTCAGTTTTTCTTCGTTTTCGCTTTTTGACATTATTATTATCTAAACTATTAAACCCAAATATATACTAATGGAACTCAAAAAACAACTATTGGAAAATGTGTTGATATATATCGTTAATCTCTCCAAAACATATACTACACTAAACGTAACTTCGTTGGAGAATTACAACGTAGATTATCCATAATTTTGAAAAAAAATATCCTTTTCATTGCCTGTTTTACTTGGTTAGCCGCAGCCAACGCACAGATTACTTCTGGAGACACCAGCGTAATCATAGTGACGGCTTACGTGCCTGACGTACAAGAAACTAAAAAAATAGATATTCTTCCCGCTCTGGAAGATCCTAAGGTAAAACCTCCTGTATATCAGTACGTTTTTCCTATCGTTGCCTATAAACCAAAAGCCGTTTATTCCCCCATTGACCCCATATTTATTAAACCTGAAGAGAAAGAAGATCTTTTTGATAACTACCTAGAAGTAGGCGGTGGAAATTACTTGACTTCGTATCTAAACGCAAGTATTCACAATACTCAGGACAAGTATTACACCTACGGACTAAATGTAAAACACCATGCTGCCAACGCATCTAAAGATCCCAATCAAGCCCTATTTAGCCAAAATCAAGTGACCGCATTTGGCAGTAGAGAAAAGGGGAATGACTTGTATGGCGAAATTGACTACCAACGCAATGTGGTGCACTACTATGGTTATACAGATACAACCGAACGGAATTTGGACGATATCCATCAGATTTACAACGATGTAAGCGCCAATGCCCAATGGTCTACAGAACAAGCCAAAGCAAATAGCCGATTGAATTTGAAAAGTAACTTAGACGTTGATTTTAATTTATTTGACAAATTGGGTGAAAGTGAGAATACATTTAGCATAGTGACTAAAAATAACTTTAGCGTTGGAAAAGGTAGGCTTCACTTGGATCTGGGGGCGCTCTACACACAACTTACAGAAACAGCCAACTATAATCGTCTCTTTATTGACATAAAACCGCATTACGAATTGACATATCAAAAATGGAATTTAGACATTGGTGCCAATTTGAATTACTTTTCTGATTCTAGTAATAATGTGATTAAGCCTGCTCCGTATATCAAGGCAGAGACCTACTTGGTTCCCAAAATACTGCGAGGTTACTTAGGCATAACCGGTGACCTTCAAAAAAACACCTTAAAATCGCTGAGTTACGAGAACTTGTTTCTGGGCAATACCATCGAATATACGAATCCTTACATTTGGAAATTTCAAGGCGGTATGAATGGTAGCTTCAAGCGATTTGTAGAGTTTGGGATCAATCTTTCTCAGGAATTTATTACCGATCAGTACTTCTTTGTTTCAGACACCAATGCCCTGCGTAATTTTACGACGGTAAAAGACGACATAAGCCGATTTACCTTCGCTGGCGAATTAAAATTTAACGTAAATCAACATATTGAAATTGGATTTAGAGGAAATGTATATTCGTATAGCCTAACAGCAGAAAAATCAGCTTGGCACTTACCCACCTATGACGCGGCGCTATTTACGACCGTTCGTTTGGCAGATCGCATTTATGTACGTGGGGGTTATTTTGCAACCAGCGCCAGAGATGCACGTGACTTGCGCAATGAGGAGTTTGTTTTGGCTGCCATTAACGATATTAACCTAGGTTTTGAATACAGATACAAGAAAAATATTTCCGGTTTTGTACGCGTAAACAACATCCTAAACCAACGGTACGAACTGTGGAATAACTACCGAGCTCAAGGCTTAAACGCACTTGCAGGTATTACATTTTCACTCTAATAAGATTTAATAATTTTAGCTATAAACTCAGCTATATAATTATTAATATTGCATCACATGAATTTGGCAAAAGAAATATCATTTTTACTGTATAAACACAATTGTGTTATACTGCCAGGATTCGGTGCATTCTTGATTAATGAAAAGCCTGCAGAACGTAGCGCTGTTGCCCAATACGCAACGCCTAAACAAGAAGTAATTAACTTCAACCGACAAATTACGAACAATGACGGCTTAGTGGCCAACCACTTGAGTGTACGTTTACAATGTTCCTATGAAGACGGACTTAAAGCAGTTGAAAATTACATTTCCGAACTGTGGGTTGACCTTGAAAATAAACGAAATGTAGAAATAGCGGAAGTAGGTACTTTCTACTATACCCAAGAGTCGAAGCTCGTATTTGTTCCTCATTTTCTAGTTAATTTTAGCCGTGAATCTTATGGCTTACCCAAATTGCGTCTAAAAGAATTAAGTGCCAAACCTACATCGATTACCCCTCTAATTGCACAAAAACCCGTAGGCATAGAACCTACCCAAACTAATAAAGTGCTGGCGCCTGAAGAAGTAAATGATACGCAGGAAACTAAAACGGTTTCTTCAGCGAATAGACGACGTGCTAGACAACAAGCAACCGAGGCCAAAAAACTGGCTAAACAAGCTAAAGTGACCTCTCAGAGTCCAAAAAAAATATCCAATCTTACGATTATCAATAGCCTTGGATCCCTATTCCTACTAGGCATTGTTGCGGCCTTATTAAATTTTGAAATGAATCTTGCCACAAGTGCAGCACTCGACAGTCAAGTTGCATCTTTATTGGACGCACCTTACTTATCGTTGGATTCTTTTGAAACGAATCCCGCAGTTGTAACCGAAGAAGTAAATACAACCCCAATGGCAACGATTGAACGCCATGATAGCTATCGCATCTATGCGCAGGTAGAGTCTGCTCAAGCAGCTGAACAACTGAAAAGCGAATTAGATGCCATGTATAGCGACGTGTCATTAGAGACGAATGAAGATGGCACTTCTAATGTATTTGTGATTTCCTTTGACAGTGCAGAACTGGCTAAAGAATATCGATCACTTTTACAAAATAAAATGAACCATAAACTAGTTATAGAACAAAAATAAAATGAGCATACTATTACAAATAGTGCAAGGTGGAGCCGCAGTAGCAGAAACCGTCGCTGAAACTACGAATGAAGGCGGAGGAATGGACATATTTAGTTTAATATGGAAAGGTGGAATCGTAATGATACCTATTGGTATTTTAGGTGTAATTGCCGTTTACCTTTGCATTGAACGTTACCTTACCATTAGGAAAGCCAGTATAGTTGACTCTCAATTTATGGGAAATATAAAATCTATGGTAACCGAAGGTGACGTTAAAGGCGCTCAACGTTTGTGTGTAACCAATGGAACTCCCATTGGTCTTATGATAGACAAAGGTCTTTCTAGAATCGGTAAGCCGTTGAAAGATATAAGCGTAGCCGTAGAAAATGTAGGTAAACTAGAAGTGTACAAGTTGGAAAAGGGAATGGCGCTTATGGCGACTATCTCTGGAGCAGCTCCAATGCTTGGTTTCTTGGGTACTGTTACGGGTATGATTCGTACATTTAACCAAATGCAAGATGCAGGTCAACAAATTACTGCAGACTTATTAAGTGGTGGAATAGGTGAAGCGATGATGACTACCGTTGCCGGACTAGTAGTAGGTATTTTTGCTTACATCGCTTATAACTTACTTAGCAGTTTTATCAATAAAGTAGTGTATATCATGGAAGCTACGTCCGTAGAATTCCTGGATATTATGCATGAGCCAGGAAAATAACCATGGATTTAAGAAGAAATAGTAAAATCAATACCGATTTCAATGCGTCAAGTATGACGGACATTGTTTTCTTGTTATTGATTTTTTTCATCATTATTAGTTCAGTTGTTAAAGAGCCCGCACTTAAATTAGTATTGCCTAAAGGTGTGAATAAAGTAAATCCTATCAACAAGGTGATTGTGGTTTCGATTGATGAAAACTTGGTTTATGCTATTGATGATAAAAAAATAACCATTGATCAACTACCTAGTGAACTTGCAGCTGTGTTGAGTAGTAATGCAGATGCAACAGTAAGTATACGCGGAGATAAGAATATTCGATACGATGACGTTATGAATGTAGTGATGATTGCAGACCAGGCAGGTGCCAAGGTTGTACTTGCACTGGATAAAGTAGAATAACACAACAAAGTATAGTATGATAAATTTTAATAGAACAGAAGATAAACAAGCAATGGTAGGCACTACAGTGTTTTACATTTTGCTTATATTATTACTTTTTATTTTGAGTAAATCATGCACTACTGCCGAAGCAAAAGACGAAGAAGCCGGAGGAGTTGCTATTAGTTTGGGTGAGCCAGATCAAGGTGGACCCGACAACAGTTCTGCGCAAGAAGAAAGTACACCCCCTGCAAGTGTTCCGGAATACACCCCACAAAGTCAACTCACTAGTGACGATGCCGAAGCACCTGTGGTTCAAAAAACAAAACCAGAACCTAAAGTAAAGCCCAAAACAACACCGACTGAATCTAAGCCAATTACCGAACCAACCACTAAGCCAACAGAAGCAAAGCCTACCAAAAGTGCACCTAAGATTAATATAGGAAAGGACAAAACAGGTAAGGGATCTGGGGATGACTCTCGAAGTGGCGGGTATAAAGGAAGACCCGATGGAACACCAGACGGCGATCCAAATGGCACTGGAGGTAAAGGTAAATCAGGAACAGGAACGGGTAGTGGACCCACAAGCGGACCCGTAGTGGGACTAATCGGTGGTTTTGATGCTAAAATTACACCGCCATCCGGTGGTATACAAGATAATGGCGTTGTACGTCTTTACGTATGTGTGAATGAAAATGGAACGGTGACTACCGTAAAACACGAACCTTTACGTGGAGCCCCTGGCACTACCACCAATTCTGGCTTAGTTAATAAGGCTATCGGATCCATCAAGCAATCTTCTTTTAAGAATGTAAGTGGTTCTGACGGAGGTTGTGGTTACTTTACCTATACCTTCAAAGTAAATTAGTCAACAGCTTGACGTACGAGCAAACCCTAGCCTATCTCTTTGCCAAATTACCTATGTATCAGCGCATAGGAGCCGTTGCCTACAAAAAAGATTTAACCAATACGCTTACCCTTTGCGCTGCCTTGGGCAATCCTCAACATTCGTTTAAATCTGTACACGTGGCAGGTACTAATGGAAAAGGATCGACATCGCACATCTTATCGTCTATGTATCAAAACAATGGCTATAAAGTAGGATTGTACACTTCGCCCCATTTGGTAGATTTTAGAGAACGCATCAAAATCAACGGAGAATTGTGCTCCACAGAATTTGTAATCCATTTTACAGCTGCAATTGCTCCGCTCATCGAACAACTAAAACCTTCCTTTTTTGAAATTACGGTTGCCATGGCTTTCAGCTATTTTGCAGAACAAAAGGTCGACATTGCCATCATTGAAACGGGCTTAGGTGGAAGATTGGACAGTACCAACGTCATTCTCCCGCTTGCAAGTGTTATTACCTCCATTGGTTATGATCATAAAGATATGTTGGGGGATACGCTCGAACTTATTGCCGGCGAAAAAGCAGGGATTATAAAACCAAACGTTCCGGTGATTACGGGAAATATATCGGAACGTCCGTTACACGTAATTTTAGCAAAAGCGAAAGAACAAGAAGCGCAACACTTCACCTATCAAAGACATTCATTTGTTTCTGACTTAAAAGGAAAGCATCAATCGTGGAATATCGGATGTGCGTTGCAAGTAGAAGCCATTTTACAAGCTCAATTCCCTACCCAAGCAGCAAAAACGGCGTATGCACTAGAACATGTGTGCAGCATTTCTAACTTTGAAGGAAGATGGCAAAAGTTGCATGATTCACCCTTGGTCATTTGCGATGTGGCCCACAACGAAGAAGGAATTGGATTAATAGCCGATGAAATTCGAAATTTAGGTCTACATATTTATTTTATATTGGGGTTTGTATCTG
>CAMDCQ010000074.1 GCA_945890595.1 Chitinophaga pinensis | reverse complement strand
ATATGTTCTGATTTTGGGCAAGAAAGGCAGCTTAAACTTTGGTAAATTGCTAATAAATTCTGGATCAGCATATCCACCGGTATAGCCTGCTTGTGCTTTCATACTGACTATTTCTATATTTTCATCTTCGTTAGCATCTACACTCACTGTTAATAAACGTAATTTTCTACCTCGAACGTCGGCTTCACTTCCTTTTAATATTTGTGAGAGTTTAAAATGAGTAAGTTTAGAAAGGTCATGTCGTACAAGGCCATCAAGTGTTACGTTAAAATAATCTGCGATATCTATTTGAATATCAAATGGCGGTTGAACTCCTCGTTCGTAACTGTTTAATTTAGAGCGAGTAAGGTTAAGAGAGTCCGCTAAGTCTTGTTGCGAATATCCTTTTTTTGTGCGAAGTAATTTTATGTTTTGATCGAAATACATGACTCTGCAAATATAGTATTTCGGATTATATTATTATCTAAATATAGATAATTATATTGTCAAATGGTTGTTTTTTGGAGATTTGCGTTTTTACCATTCGAGAAAGAGCTAATTAGCGCGCTTTATTTTTTTTATAACTCCTTATATTAAGCGCACTCGCGTGCATTATTACGTTAAAAAATAGATACTTTTGCAGACTTATTTCACCAATTTAAATTACCAAAAGCCTTAAACGAACACATACCTAAATGGGAATTTTCAATTTTTTAACTCAAGAATTAGCGATAGACTTAGGTACCGCTAACACCTTAATCATATACAAAGATAAATTAGTGGTTGATGAGCCCTCTATCATTGCACGAGATAGAAGAACCGGAGAGATATTGGCTGTAGGGACCGAGGCACAAAAGATGCACGGTAAAACGCATGAGGATATAAAAACTATTCGGCCGCTTAAAGATGGTGTGATTGCAGATTTTGAAGCTGCTGAACAAATGATCAGCCATTTTATTAAAATGATAAATAAGAAATCTGCATTTGGTAGTCCTCAATTGCGAATGGTGATTTGTATACCGAGTGGCATTACGGCAGTTGAAAAACGTGCCGTAAAAGAGAGTGCTGAGCGTGCGGGCGGAAAAGAAGTATATATGATACCGGAGCCTATGGCAGCTGCTATTGGTATTGGAATCGATGTTTCAGCTCCAATGGGAAACATGATAATTGATATAGGAGGAGGTACTACGGAGATTGCAGTTATAGCACTTTCGGGAATAGTTTCGGACGAATCTATACGTGTAGCTGGTGACGATTTTACCAATGATATCATCGAATACATGAGACGTCAACACAATCTTATGATTGGAGATCGTACTGCTGAGTTTATAAAGGTGGAAGTTGGTGCTGCTCTCCCGGAGCTTGAAAATCCGCCAGCGGATTGTCCTGTAAATGGAAGAGATTTGATGACAGGAATACCCAAACAAATTATGGTATCTTATTCAGAAATAGCTTTAGCTTTGGATAAGTCAATATCTAAAATAGAAGAGGCGGTTATGAAGGCATTGGAATTAACCCCACCTGAATTATCTGCCGATATTTATCAAACAGGACTTTATTTAACGGGTGGTGGAGCACTACTAAGAGGCTTAGATAAGCGTATTTCTAGCAAAACTAAATTACCTGTTTACGTTGCTGAAGATCCTCTTAGAGCAGTTGTAAGAGGAACAGCTATTGCATTAAAAGATATAAAAAACCACAAAACCCTTTTTAATCAGTCATAATGCAACGCCTGATAGCGTTTATAGAGCAAAACATTTATATTATGCTATTTATCCTCTTGCAAGCGATATGTGGTGTATTATTGTTCTCATTAAATCCTTATCAACAAGCTTCAATTACACATTCGGCTGCTTTTATTACCGATAAAAGTAATGAGTTGTCTTCAACAGTAACAGGTTACTTCGATCTCCAAGAGCAAAATAAGCTTTTGCAAGCACAAGTCGCATCTCAGTTTAAAAACGATTCTAGAACTAGTCTTTACTTCATGGATGATACCTTAACTTTAAGAGATACTTCAAGGCGTAAATTATTTGATGTGCTTCCTGCACAGGTGGTATACAATACCATCTATAAAGCGAGTAACGTGTTCATCATAAACAAAGGAACCAAAAATGGTATTCAAAAAAACATGGGTGTTATTTCTTCACAAGGACTTGCTGGAATTGTATTGCAAAGTAATGAGAATTATAGTTCTGTGATGTCTTTGCTGCATATCAATATGAATGTCATTCCTACCATAAATAATTTAGAATACTATACAGGTCTAAAATGGGATAATCTTAATCCTCAAACACTAAAAATAACAGGATTAAATAAACTAGAAGAGCTAAAAGTGGGGGATAAGGTGTATACTGGCAAGTCCTCATTATTATTTCCTGCTGGTATTTTAATTGGTGAAATAAGCAAGCTAGAGACAACTACTACAAGTCAATACTTTACTACCTATGTAAAAACAGCTACCAATTTTAGGAACCTAGATTATGTGTATGTGATAGTGAATAAAGATATAAATCAACTAGTACCACTATTACAGGAAAATGATTAGACTTATATTTTATTGGATAGCTATTTTGTTTCTGCAATTTGTAGTATTTAACCATTTGGGATTCACTGCTTACTTAGCACCTCAAGTATTTATAGTATTGCTTATTACTTTACCTCTTCACATTTCCAAACCATATCAAGTACTTCTTGGGTTTACTTTGGGACTAATTGCCGATTTATTTGTTGGTACGCCGGGTATTCACGCATCGGCCTGTATGTGGCTTGTGATTATTAGGTTGCTTTTGCTTGGAGCGCAAGATTTGAAAGAACAAATTGCGAATCATTTGCCTTACAACGTACATTCTGTAGGACTTTCAACCTTCGCTGCGACTACGGCTTCTTTGGTGTTTTTTTATCATTTCTATGTTTTTTGGCTTGAGAGTATTGGTGCGATAAATGGATACGTTATCTTATTCACCACTCTCGTTAGCGCATTATTTACGCTGACAGTCATTGGAGTAGTTCAACTATTGTCAGACAAGGCGTCCGGTGAATTTTAGATTTAGATCATATTATATATATGCAGCGGTAGTTATTATCGGTCTAGTTTATATTCTTCGCCTTCTAGAAATTCAAGTATTAGATGACAAATACTCCCTTATTGCGGAAAAAATATCGCTAAGAAAGCAAACTATATATCCTCAAAGGGGTCTGATTCTGGATAGGAATAAAAAATTAATGGTTTATAATGAGCCTGTGTATGATCTGATGCTTTCGGTACCCATTAAGTTACACGATATAGATACCTCAGAGTTTTGTAGACTGGTTGAAATCGAAAGAACAGAATTTGACACACGATTAGAAAAAGCAAAAAAAACGGCTTATCATGGAAAGTCTATTTTTATGAAAAATGTGTCTAATGTCATTTTTGCGAGGCTTCAAGAACGTTTGTATGAGTACAAAGGTTTCTTTTTTGAAATTAGACAGGATAGAAATTATAAGTATAATAGCTCTTCGCATGTATTAGGATATCTCGGCGAGATTACACGCAATGATTTAGAATCTCAAGAAGAATCATACTATGAGCAAGGAGACTTTATGGGTAAGAATGGGATTGAAAAATTCTATGAAGAGTATCTAAGAGGTGTGAAGGGAGAGCGTTATTTTTACGTTGATAAATTTGGCGTAAATAAAGGAGTTTATCAGGAAGGAAAACTGGATGTGGATCCCAAAGATGGTCGAAATTTATACCTAAGCCTAGATATTGATTTACAACAGTATGGCGAAGGCTTATTGGATAATAAGATGGGAAGTGTAGTTGCGTTAGATCCCAATACAGGCGAAATTCTAGCGTTGATTTCCAGTCCATTTTTTGATCCTGCTAACTTTAATATACAAAACAGAAGTAAGCACTACGCGAAGGCTCTTAGAGATCCTACCAAACCCATGTTTAACAGAGCGGTTTCTGCTCCATATCCACCAGGTTCTACCTTTAAACCTATTATGGCATTAATTGGATTACAAGACGGTGCAATATATCCTGAAACCCATTTTGGCTGTCCTGGTTACTATAGATTGGGACGCAGAATAATAAAGTGCCATGGTCACACTTTTAGCACGAGTTTAGAACGAAGTATTGCCACTAGCTGCAACACCTATTATTGTAATACATTTAAGGCGATGATGCAGTCGGATAAATACGCTAATACCGAAGCAGCATATAATAGTTGGAGAAATTATTTAGAAAGTTTTGGACTTGGTAACGAGTTGGGTGTAGATGTAAGTGGTGAGTTCAAAGGTTGGCTGAAAGAGGCTAGTTTTTATGATAGAATGCATGGTAAAGGTTCCTGGAATTATGCTAGAATAATTTCACTTTCGTTTGGACAAGGTGAGTTAGGAATGACTCCTATTCAAATGGCAAACATTGCAGCCATTATTGCCAACAGAGGCCATTATTATACGCCGCATGTTGTGCATCACATTGAAGGGGTTAATGAAATTCCAGAAAAGTATAGAGTAAAACATAGAACGATGATTTCGCCAAATACTTTTGATCCCGTAATACGAGGTATGCTGATGGTAAACGAGAATGGAACAGCTTCTGGAGTGTCTATTAAGGGTATTAACATAGCGGGTAAAACAGGTACAGTTCAAAATCCTCATGGCAAAAATCACGCAGCATACATGGCGTTTGCCCCTGCCGAAAATCCACGTATTGCGATAGCCGTAATCGTAGAAGAAGCAGGTTATGGAGCTACATGGGCAGCTCCTATTGCTAACCTTATGATTGAACATTATCTGAAACCAGATTCTGTTGAAGTAAGCTCAAGAACATACCTAGAAACAAGACTACGTGAAGCTAATTTGATTCCAGAAAAATTTAAACAAAAATCTGTCACAACTCCAAATGCAAACTAAATCACGTATTGATATCATCGCTACTTTTTTATTTGTGTGTATTGCAATATTGGGTATTTCGTCTGTTTATTCCGCTACCTCTGAATTTGGAGTTTTTAGTCTCTTTGAGGGAAGAAGTGGTAAACAAATGATGTTTTTAGGTATCGCTATTTTTATTGGGCTCATTTTTTTACTGCTTAATTCTAACTTTTTTGAAATTTTTAGTTGGCCAATTTATGGAGCTATTATGCTACTATTAGTAGCCGTTTTATTTGTTGGCTCTGATATTAATGGCGCACGATCTTGGATAAAAATAGGTTCTTTTAGTATTCAACCTGCAGAATTTGCCAAGTATGGGACCGCTTTTGCGATTTCGTCACTGCTAAGTACCATCGGATTCTCATTTTCAAAAAAATCAGATATTTTGAAATTAGCAGTGGTTATACTACTCCCCATGGGTCTTATTATTTTGCAAGGAGATACTGGATCAGCACTTGTTTTTTCTAGTTTTATATTGGTTTTTTATAGAGAGGGACTTTCTCCTCTATTGCTTGTTTTAGGCATTTCAATCATTGCCATTTTTGTGATTACTCTTATATACGGGTCTCTCGTTTTTAGTGTAGCAATGATTGTGATTTTAGCCGTTTTTTTTGCATTTACCTATACCAATAAGAAAATTCTGATACCAAGTATTTTAATTATCATACTAACTATACTCTTGAGTTTAAGCGTTCAGTTTTTATTTGATAATGTTTTGCAAGATCATCAAAAGAAGCGAATACAAGTAACATTAAACCTCATAGAAGATAATCAAGGCGCAGGTTATAATGTAAACCAGAGTAAAATTGCTATTGGATCTGGCGGTTGGAGTGGTAAAGGGTTTTTAAATGGATCACATACCAAAGGAGATTTTATTCCTGAACAGGCAACCGATTTTATATTTTGTACAATTGGAGAGGAAGGAGGTTGGATTGTTAGTTCTAGTGCGATTCTTTTATTTGTGCTGCTTATCTTACGATTATATCATATGGCAAACAGAGCTAAGAAAAAATATAAGAGAGTGTTTATTTTTAGTTTAGCATCAATTCTGTTTTTTCACTTAACCATAAATGTGGGAATGACTATAGGAATTATGCCGGTAATCGGAATTCCATTGCCTTTTATTTCCTATGGAGGTTCATCTATACTCTCATTCACCGTCTTTATGTTTACGGCGCTTAAAATGGATGCTTCCCGAGATGAAGATTTAACCTCAGAATACTAATGACACACGTACACCAACTTACTTTTGGACCTTTTGCTGAAAACACCTACATCATTTCGGATGATGATGGAAATGCACTTATTATAGACCCAGGAATGTATGACTCTGCTGAGAATATGCGTTTTTTTGAGTATGTGAACACTCAAAATTTAAAACCTACAAAACTGGTACTAACCCATGCTCACTTAGATCACGTGTTTGGTGTAAATTGGGTTCATCAACAATATGGCCTAACACCTGTGTTGCATCAAGCAGATAAGTTTATATATGATAATGCAGCGAACGTGACTCGACAGTACGGGCTAAAAATGGATGACTTAATTGAAACAAACCTAGGTTTAGAAGATGGGTCAATTCTTGAGTTTGGTGAAGCGACATTTGATATTCTTCATGCGCCGGGACACTCTCCAGGCAGTGTTTGTTTTTATAACCGAAAGGAAGAGTATGTTATAGCTGGCGATGTACTTTTTGAAGGTAGCATCGGTCGAACAGATTTGCCAGGTGGCGATTTTGACACCTTAATTAGAAGTATAAAAAGCCAATTAATGGTTATGCCAGATGATATTTTGGTGTATTCAGGACATGGTCCCTTAACAACCATCGGTCAAGAACGAATTTCTAACCCGTATTTACAGACCTAGGTATTTAACAAAAATAGATTAAAGAGTCTCGGCTTTGGTCAACAAGCGTTAATTAGCTTTCCCTGCTGGCGAGCATTTCTACAATTTCTTCGAGATATTTTTTATCTCCTACACTTTTCAGATCTTGTAATTTACTTGAACTTTTTTCGGAGTATTCCTGTGCTTTTTGTATGGTAGAATATTTAGCCCCAGTTTCATCCATTTTTGATTTTACTAATGCAATTATCTCTTTTTCTGGATGGGTAGTATAGAGTGACATTGTCTCATCCTTTGCGTGTGCGTCCAGACTATTCCACATCTCATTCCAGAGATATGTTTTTTTCTTTTCTAAGATATCTCCACCAATACGTTTACCTACTTTAGCCGTTTCACCAAAGCTGTCCAGGTAGTCATCCATGAGCTGGAAAGATAGACCAATGGATATACCTAAATCATAAAGTTTTTGTGCATCATTGCTAGGGGCGCCGCCCAAAATAGCACCTGCTTGCAAACAAAAGCCAAGTAAAACTGCTGTTTTTTGACGAATCATATTCAAGTATTCAGGATTAGTTACTTCTTCAGTTTGCTCAAATTGCATATCGTTCATTTGACCTTCACAAAGTTCACGAGCCATCGCATTAAAAAGTTTAAGTATTTCTAAGTTACCCACTTCTGCAAGCTTTTCATACACTTCAATTTGCAGTAAATCACCAGAGAGTATGGCAGTTGCCTCATCCCATTTTGCATGTACAGTCTCTTGCCCTCTGCGCAACGGTGAATTATCCATGATGTCATCGTGCAATAGCGTGAAGTTGTGAAACATTTCAACGGCCTGAGCTAATTTTATAACTTCATCGGAATACTCTTCTTTATAGAGTCTATACGCCGCCAATACCATAGCTGGACGTATACGCTTTCCTCCTAAACTAAGTATATAACTAATGGGCTCATAAACGGCTCTAGGAGATCCAGGCTGTGCAATGATATCTGCAATTGCAGGTTCTAAATCGGAAAGAAGTTGTTTTAGCTTGTTCAAGGAAGCAAAGTTAATCGGATTAAAAAAAAGTAAAACCCCTGAAAAGAATATTTGGTTTTTTTGAATATTAAAAAGTAAGGTATTTTAATGCAATTTATCTTTTACGCACCGAATTAATCCTGCTCAACAAACATAAAATCAATGTTGCGCTTGGCTAGGTCAGTGTTTTTTACACGAATTCTAACTTGTTGCCCCATAGAAAATGTTTTTCTTGTGCGATCGCCAATTACCTTTTTCTTTTCAGGAAGGAAGGTGTAGTGGTCGCCCTTCATATCACGAAGTCTTACCATTCCCTCGCATTTATTCTCTACAATTTCTACAAATATGCCCCAATCTGTAACTCCACTGATAATTCCATCAAATTCCTCACCCTTGAAGTTAGCCATATACTCAACTTGTTTATACTTAATACTTGCGCGTTCGGCACTCGTTGCTTTTTGTTCTTGCTTACTACTATGGCTTGCCATTTTCTCAACGTTTGCATAATCAAAAGACTTATGCTTGGTTAAATAGTCTTGCAGCATTCTGTGCGTTATTAAATCAGGATATCTTCGTATAGGAGACGTAAAATGAGCGTAATAATCAAATGCTAATCCAAAATGACCTATTTTCTTACTCGTGTAATACGCTTTTTCCATACTTCGAATAGCCAATGGTTGAAGGATGTCACCTTCTATAGTGCCATCTATTTTCGCAACCATCTCATTAATAGATGCACTGTACGCTTTATTGCTACTTGTATCTATTTTGTGTCCGAATTCTAATGCTGTTTCTGCAAATTCTGTCATTTTTTCTATCGAAGGTTGTTCGTGAACACGATAGGGTAGAGGCATCTTGTCATTTTTGGTATACAAGTGCATTGCCACGTATTTATTGGCCAGTAACATGTATTCCTCTATCATTTTGTGAGCATCTTTTCTCACTTTGGGTATTACGGCCGTAGGGACACCTTTATCGTCTAATACGAATCGGAACTCCGTAGTCTCAAAATTTATTGCACCATTTTTATAACGAGCATTTTTTAGTTCTAAGGCGACATTATTCATCGTTTCTAACTCTGAAGCATACGGCCCAACTTTAGTGGCTATTACTTCTTGGGCATCTTCATACGAGAATCTGTGGTCCGAATAAATCACCGTTTTAGCAAATCGGTACTTCTTTACAGCGCCTTTATGATCTAACTCAAAAATAGCTGAAAAAGTTAGGGATTCTTCATGTGGTCTCAGTGAGCAGAGCTCATTACTTAGTCGCTCAGGAAGCATAGGTATTGTTCTATCTACTAAGTAAACAGAGGTTGCTCTATCTACAGCTTCTTGGTCTATGATGTCTCCCGGAGAAACATAATGAGAAACGTCTGCTATGTGCACACCTAACTCAATATTTCCGTTAGGTAAGATTTGAAAGCTAAGAGCATCGTCAAAATCTTTGGCATCTGCTGGGTCAATTGTGAATGTGGTTATTTTTCTAAAATCCTCACGTTTGGCTATTTCTTCAGCACTTATTTTTTTCGGTAAAAGCTCTGCTTCGTGTTCCACGGCATCGCTAAACTGGGTATCAAATCCAAACTCTGCCACAATTGCGTGCATTTCGGCAGTATTTTCTCCTGATCGACCAAGAACAGTTTGTATCTCAGCATACGGATTTTTAGCCTTAGCGGGCCAATCTCTGTATTTAAAAATCACCTTATCTCCGTCAGTTGCTCCGTTCATACGTTCTTTAGGTACATAAAAATCGGTATGAATTTTATGTCCGTCTGGTATTACGAAAAATGAGTTTCCCCCCGCCGATACTGTTCCTACATAGGTTTCTCGTGCCCTGGTTATAACACGAGTTACAAATGCTCTAGGTTTTGTTTTGCCTTTGGTATAGCTCAGTTTTACGGCAACTTCATCACCATCAAATGAGTCAAGCGTGTCGCCTGATTTTATTTTGATATCATCATCTAGATTTTCTACCATGAGATAAGCATCACCACGCGCATTGAAATCTAATTTACCTATAATTTCGTCTACAGCTAATCGTTCAAAGACGTATTTGCCTATTTCCGGCTGCTTTATTTTAGCATCAAGTACAAGCTGTTCCAAAATTTGTGAAACTTCTTTATAGGAAATTTGCGGTACTTGTGCTCCTATTTGCTTGTAATTTAGAGTTTTATTTGGACTGTTTGCCAGTACCTGGAGCACTTCGTCATGTTGATTAAACTTCCTCGTGCGGTTATTTCTCTTTTTCAATGTTGTTTTTAATTAATGCTGTGTTTTAGCAGTTTTTTGGTGTAATCTGATTTGGGATTACGTATTAGTTCATCGGTTTCACCTGCCTCAATGACTTCTCCCTGCTTAAGAATTATTATTTTATTGCAGAAATAGCTCACCACATTCATATCATGGCTTATGAGTAGATAGGTTAGT
>CAMDCQ010000073.1 GCA_945890595.1 Chitinophaga pinensis | reverse complement strand
TAAGAATCATGTCTTGAGCGTCTATACCGATAACCCAAGCAAGTGGCGCAAAAATATAACCTAGAATCATTTGCAGATTAAATCCGTTGTATATGGTATTTGCTGCAATGGCAGTGTTTAATCCGGAGTATGCACCAATAATGTCAAATAGTATATAGTTAAGCATGGCTATAAATGCCAGGAAAACTAATATCATTCCACCAACATTTACAGCTAATTTAATTCCCTCTGTAGTTCCTGTAGATATCGCTTCAAGTGGTCCGTTGCCTAGTGTAGATTTATCAATATCTAGTTTTTTATCTACTTGTTCGGTCTCAGGATAAAGAATTTTAGCAAACACAATAGCAGCGGGCGCAGAGAGTATGGAAGCCGTAAGTAAATGTTTGGCAAATTCTCTTTGAGATTCTGGATCATCGCCACCTAAAAAGCCTATAAATGCTGCGAATACTCCTCCTGCTATGGTTGCCATACCGCCGGTCATTAAACACATTATCTCTGATTTTGTCATCTTGGCGATGTACGGTTTTACAAGAAGGGGAGCTTCTGTTTGGCCTATAAAAATATTTGCCGCAGCAGCAAGACTCTCTGCACCCGATAATCGCATCGTCTTACTAAGTATCCAAGCAAAACTAAAAACTATCTTTTGCAATACTCCTAAATAATATAAAAGTGAGGTAAGAGCTGAAAAGAATACCACCGTTGGCAATACTTTAAAAGCAAATATGTAACCCATTGTTTTGCTTATTTCGGGATCATTGACAACCAAATTTCCGAATATAAATCGTGCTCCTTCATCTGTAAATGAGAGCAACTGCGTAAAAAAACCAGCTATTATTCCAAAGAAATTCGCAAAAACAGGTACTTTAAAAACCAACGTACCTAGAATTATTTGAATGGCGACACCTGATGCTACTAGCCGCCAGTTGATGTTTTTTTTGTGTTTACTAAATACAAATGCTATTCCTATCAATGCAACTAGACCAAATAACCCTCGAAGTATCTCCATTACTATTTTTTAAAGGTTGTAAATATAATGGAATCTTTAAGTTCGGATATTCAATTCATCAACACACTAAATCCGGGTGCTACTTATGGATGCTTTGTTGACTCATTTATTCGTTGATTTGAACTAGTTGATTTAGGTCATAACGCATAAAACGGGCATGTTTACGACCTTCATTATTAATTATGTTTTTTTGATACAATCTAATCTAGGTGTCAAGCTAAACTCAATTCCTATCTTAGCCTATCTTTGTTCCTTCATAAGAAAATAATGCAAGACCAAACCATATATATTCCTCAAAATAAAGTACGTATAGTAACAGCCGCTTCCTTGTTTGACGGACATGATGCAGCAATTAATGTTATGCGCAGAATCATACAAGCAACAGGTTGTGAGGTTATTCATCTTGGACACGATAGAAGTGCTGAAGAGGTAGTGAATACAGCGATTCAAGAAGATGCTAACGCTATTGCTATGACAAGCTATCAAGGCGGTCACAATGAGTACTTTAAATATATGAGGGATCTTTTGGTGCAAAAAGGTGCTGGTCATATTAAGCTTTTTGGTGGTGGAGGTGGCACCATTTTACCTTCGGAAATAGCCGAGTTAGAAGCTTATGGCATAAGTAAAATTTACCATCCAGATGATGGTCGAGCTATGGGACTACAAGGTATGATCAATCATTTGGTAAAAACATCTGATTTCCCTACAGGCCAAAATCTCACGGATGAACAAGAGTCTTTTCGTTTGATGAATAAAATGTCTATTGCACGTGTAATATCTGCAGCAGAAAATTTTCCGAACGAGAATAAATCACTTCTTGCAGGAATTACCCAAGAAGCAAAAAAAATAAAAACACCTGTTTTGGGAATAACAGGGACTGGAGGTGCAGGTAAAAGTAGCTTAGTAGATGAATTAGTACGTAGGTTTTTATTGGATTTTAAGGATAAGAACATAGCCATTATATCGGTGGATCCTTCAAAACGAAAAACAGGAGGAGCGTTGTTAGGTGACAGAATTAGAATGAATAGCATACGAAACGATAGAGTTTATATGCGTTCTTTAGCTACGCGTCAGGCTAATTTAGCACTCTCAGCGCATATTGATGTAGCCAAAGACATACTGAAAGTAGCTGGTTTTGATTTGATTATATTAGAAACTTCGGGCATAGGTCAAAGTGATACCGAAATTACAGATCATTGTGATGCAAGTCTATATGTAATGACCCCAGAATATGGCGCAGCAACTCAATTGGAAAAGATTGACATGCTAGATTTTGCCGATGTAATTGCACTGAATAAATTTGATAAAAGAGGGGGATTAGATGCACTTAGAGATGTCAAAAAACAGTTTCAACGTAACCACGTTCGATTTGAAGATGATGTTGAAACAATGCCTGTATTTGGCACCATAGCAAGCCAGTTCAACGATCCAGGGGTTAATTCATTGTATGCTCAACTTATTCAAACCATTAATGAAAAGACGGAAGCCAATTTAGACTCACATCTTGTGGCAGCTAACGAAATGTCTGAAAAGATATTTATTATTCCGCCTAAACGTGTACGCTATTTATCTGAGATTGCGGAAACCAACAGAGGATATGACAAGTGGGCTAAAGAGCAATCTGCTATTGCACAAAAGTTATATGGTATACATAAAACCATTACTACTGTAAGAGAAGCTAAAATTGCTGATGCAGACAGACTCATCAAAGATTTAGAGGAAACCTATACTACAATTGCCTTAGATTTTGATCCAAAATTACAGGTAGTTATTGATAATTGGGATAAAGTCAAAGAATCCTATGCAAATGATATTTATACCTACTTGGTTAGGAATAAAGAGATACGTGTAGAGACCAAAACCATATCTCTCTCTCATCAAAAAATCAGTAAGGTTTCATTACCAAAGTATGAGGCTTGGGGTGATGTATTGCAATGGAATTTACAAGAAAACGTACCAGGAACATTCCCATTTACGGCAGGTATTTATCCGTTTAAACGCCAAGGAGAAGATCCTACTCGGATGTTTGCCGGCGAGGGAGGACCGGAGCGAACAAATAAACGTTTCCATTATTTGAGTAGCAGCATGCCTGCTAAACGATTGAGTACCGCCTTTGATTCGGTTACGTTATATGGCAATGATCCAGACTATAGACCAGATATTTATGGAAAAATAGGAAATGCAGGTGTTAGTATCTGTTGTCTTGATGATGCTAAGAAATTGTATTCGGGTTTTAACTTAGCTGATGCCATGACTTCTGTGAGTATGACCATAAATGGTCCTGCACCTATGTTGCTTGGTTTTTTCATGAACGCGGCAATCGATCAACAGTGTGAGATTTATATTAAAGAAAATGGGCTTGAGGCAGAAACTCAACAAAAAATAGATTCTTATTTTAAAGAAAAAGGGAGCGAACAACCTAAATACGATGGTGATTTACCTGAAGGAAATGAAGGTTTAGGTCTCATGCTCCTCGGACTTACTGGAGATAAAGTGCTTCCTGCAGATATATATGCAAAGATAAAAATGGAAACGCTCAAGCAAGTACGAGGAACCGTACAGGCAGATATTTTAAAAGAAGATCAAGCTCAGAATACGTGTATTTTTTCTACTGAATTTGCACTTAGACTTATGGGTGATGTTCAGCAGTACTTTACCGATAATGGAGTAAGAAACTTTTATTCGGTATCTATAAGCGGATATCACATAGCCGAAGCAGGTGCGAATCCTATAACACAATTGGCATTTACATTGGCCAATGGTTTTACCTATGTAGAGTATTACTTGAGTCGGGGAATGAATATTAATGATTTTGGTCCTAATTTATCGTTCTTCTTCTCCAATGGTATTGATCCTGAATATGCAGTAATAGGAAGAGTTGCACGTAAGATTTGGGCAAAAGCTATGAGGCTGAAGTATGGTGCAGATGAGCGCAGCCAGATGTTAAAATACCACATCCAAACCAGTGGTAGAAGTTTACATGCGCAAGAGATAGATTTTAATGATATACGTACTACGCTACAGGCACTTTATGCGATATATGATAATTGTAACTCACTGCATACCAATGCCTATGATGAAGCAATTACGACTCCTACAGAAGAAAGTGTAAGACGTGCAGTAGCCATTCAGCTGATTATAAATAAGGAATTAGGATTAGCTAAGAACGAGAATCCAATGCAAGGCTCATTTATCACGGAAGAATTAACTGAGCTAGTAGAAGAAGCTGTTTTAGCAGAATTTGATAAAATTACGGAAAGAGGTGGAGTACTTGGTGCCATGGAAACAATGTATCAACGCTCCAAAATTCAGGAAGAAAGCCTTTATTACGAAACGTTGAAACACAATGGAGATTTTCCGATTATAGGAGTAAACACTTTCTTAAGCAGCAAAGGTTCGCCTACGGTGTTACCTAAAGAAGTAATTCGAGCTACAGAGGAAGAGAAGCAATTTCAAATTAATACACTAACCAGTTTAAACACCCGTTATGCTAGTGAAGCAGAACAAATACTCGCTGAGATACAGCATGTGGCACTGCAAAATGGTAATGTTTTTGATGCTTTGATGGAGGCGTGTAAAGTGTGCTCATTAGGTCAAATAACCAATTCGTTATTTGAAGTAGGAGGGCAGTATAGACGTAATATGTAGGAAGAAACTATTTATTGCTAAATCAACCTTTCAAGTTAGTACGTAGTAGTTACATCCTCATCTATAACTAAGATGAAGTCTGCTTTTCCTATGTGCTCGGCATTTAGTTTTGTAATGTCGGCTTGGGTTACTGTAGAGATAGTAGAATAGTTTAATGTGGGGGATTGTCGTTTAAGATACCAACCTATTCCTTCATAGTAATCTGAGTGGAAGGCACCGTTATAATGAATAAATAGCTTTCCTGTTTTATAGTTTTTTAAGATAAAATGAGCCATGGTAGCATCTTTGCTAGCCTGTGCCTTGACAAGGGAAGGCGTACCATGTTCACCCATCATTTCTAAAATGCTTTTATAGGTTGGTAGTTCTGCATCAAAAGCGATTGGCAACGGGGCAACATAAGATTTTTCGATAGCTGGAAGTGTGTCTAGCGCTTCAAACCCTCCTTTATTAACCAATCTAGCGTATCTTCTTGGGATATTTGTTGCTATAAATTCGAGCTTATTTTCTTTAGCATAATTCACTAAGGGTGCATAATCTGTTGTATAATTGGGCCAAAGACGTGCTAAGGTATCTAGGCCTTTTTGGTCGATAGAATCAGTTAGGTAAAGATTGACGGCATTTTGATCATCTGCTTCTAGCATTTCTGCACCAAGTTGTAGCGCTCTTTTCGTGGCTAATTCTTTTGTTACTTCTACTTGTAACCAATGAGCCAAAGCGCTGTTATGGAGTTCTCCAAAAAGTATAATATCTTGTTTGGCCAGTGTCGCCATCATTTTTGAATAGCTTATTTCTTTTCCTTTTGCGTTGTAAATGGTATAGGGAGAAAGGTTTTGAGCTTGCAGCGAAACTCCTGTCGACATCAAAAGAAGAAGAATTAACGTTTTTTTCATTTAGCAGCGAAGTTAAGCTGAATTAGATATTCTATCATTGCACTTTATGAAATTGATTAGAATATCAACACTGCTTGTCTTTTTATGTGCGGCAGTTCAATTATGGGCGTGGGGACAAACTGGGCATCGGGTAGTAGGCTACGTAGCTCAACAACATCTTAGTGCCAAAGCAAGTAAGCAGGTTAACCAAGTCCTTACAAAATTTTCGCTTGAAATGAGTGGGAACTATATGGACTTTTTAAGGTCAGACACCAATTACAGATTTATGAATTCGTGGCATTATGTAAGTATTCCTGACGGAATGCGGTATGAAGATATTATCCCAAATCCCAAAGGTGATGTTATCAGCATCATTGAGCAATTGATTGTGGAATTGCGAACCAAAAAATTTAAATTAGTGAAAGATGAAGAATTTGCGATCATGGCATTGGTACATTTGGTAGGTGATATACATCAGCCTTTGCATGTAGGTTTGGCAGAAGATAAAGGAGGAAATGATATAAAAGTGAAATGGTTTGGGGAAGCTACAAATTTGCACCACGTATGGGATAGTGAAATCATAGATAATGAGCAGTTAAGTTATGAGGAGTGGGGCAAGCATGTAAATAGAAATATAGAGAAATGGCAAGTGAAAGCTTGGCAAAGTTCTACCGTTAGAGATTGGGCTCAAGAAAGCCAAGACTTACGAAAAGCATGTTATGACTTTGATGAAAATGCTAATCTGAAATATGAATACTCGTTTAGGCATTTAAAAACGGTAGAGTTAAGACTCGAGCAAGCAGGAGTAAGGCTAGCAGGCTTACTGAATAGTATATACGACTAATCTAAAAAAGTAAAAAGTAGCCTTATTTAAAGTGAGTGACTTTAATTAATTGTGGTTTAGTTAGGTTTTTTTCTTTAAATTTGAAATTGTAAAAAAAATATGACACGAATAATATTGTTTTTTTGTATTGGATTCACTCTAAATGCTTTCGCTCAAAAAGACCTCCCCACGACAGACAGTAACCCTAAAAAGTATCTAGATGACGGTAAGAATTCGGATGCAGATGCCGATATTAGAATTGCTGTTACCTCTATTGTAACAGGTTTTTTGGATTTGGCATACGAGCAAAGAATCAATCATACTTATTCGTTAGAACTGGGTGGAGGTTATCAGTTTAATAGAGGAATAGATGTGTTTAAGTTAGTTAATGAATTAGAGTTTTTCCCATATGATGAAGAACTTACTAAGGGTATGGGTTTTTCGGTAACCGCCAAAAGGTATGGTGGTAAAGAGGCTATTTCAGAGATGACTTTTCAAGCCTTAACCTATAGGAACAGGAACAGTACTTTCGAAACATACAGCTACAACGCACAAGATATCTTTTATACTTTAGGATGGAAATACCTATTAAGCAATAGCGTTAGTGCTCAAGCAGGTTTTAACGCAGGACTGCGATTAGCTAAATATGCTCAAACGGTACCTACTACTGGAACTACAACAGTAATTGAGGATGTGAAAAAAACCGGATTTTATGGCGGCTTCTCAGCAGGCTTTGGCTATTATATTAAGTATTAAGAAATGAAAAAAATGAAATTAGCTAAAATAAGTGTGCTTCTATTCTTTATGGTAGTCTGTACCAATACTAGTGTAGCTCAGGGCAAGATAAATGTTAAAGAAACGCATGGTGATCTTTTTGAGCAAGAGGGAAGAGGTTTTATTGATGTTGTAGAACTGCCAAACGGAGGGTATATGTCTCTTAGCGTTGGTAGTGCCGGTGGCGGTGTCTCTATAGGCTTTATCCATTTTATACAATACAAAGCATTATATTACATCCAGAGGTATGACAAAAATCTTGATCTAATTGAACAAAAACAATTAGATATTGATCACTTAGGCAAGAATTTAGCATTTGAAAAATTAGTGAAATTCCAAAATGAATTTTATGTATTTTCAACTTTTGTAAATAAAAAGAACAAGACAAAGTACTTATTTTATTCTAAGCTTAATGTGGAAAAAATGGCACTGGAAGGCAGCTTTATTAAAGTAGCTGAAGTAAAAGATCCTGCGGCAAAAACGGGGTATGATGAGTCTAGTTTTGATATATCACTCTCCAAAGACGAAAAATACATGGTTGTTTTTGGAAAAGATGCGGAGCCAATTAAAAAGGAACGAAAAAGTTTCTTTGGCAAGAGTAGCAAGCAGAGTAAAATTGGAACATATGATTTTAACTTCACCTTTTGGGTGTTGGACAAGGACTTTGAAATTGTCAATTATGAAAAAAATTATGCCGTAACGATAAAGGAATCGTCGGATAAGTTCTCTGTGCGTGACTTCGCTGTTGATGATAAAGGCGCTATATATATCTTGGGTAAAAATAATGTGGTAGATGAACTGACACGTGCAGAAGTGAAATCTAACAAGCGTGCCACATGGGTAGATATCAATAAATCAGCTTTTGTCTTGGAAAAAATAAATGCAGATGGGAAGACAGAACAATATATTACACCGGAAAACGACTTATTTGTAGATATGAATATCCTTTTTGATAAAAAAGGGAATATTAATTTAGTAGGACTAAATGGTGAACAAGTATATGCTAAATTAGCTACTACGGGTGTGAGTAGAATTGTTTTAGACAACGACAATTTAGACGAAATTAGTAATGTTAATGATAATTTTACGGCGGATGTACTCGAAAATGTAAATGATATCATGGAATCTGAAAAAGCAATAGATAACATGAAAAATGAAAATCGAAAAGGTCGGATTCAGAAGAAAGCCAGTAAAAAATTAGCTAAAATGACTCCAGAGGAGAAAGCTTATTTTGACATTAAAAAACGTGCTGCGTTAAATGTGAACAGCATTGCTTTTAGTGGTTTAGATGAAAATGGTGATGCTATGATAGTTCTAGAGGAACAGCATTTAGAAATAGTAACTACCACCTATACGGATGCAAACGGTCGTACAACCACTACAACAACCTATTATTTTCATTATGATGATCTTATTTTTACGAAGTTTATAGGTGACGATGTAGTCCAGAACTATTACAAAAAGAGTTTTGTATCGATTAATTCACCGTTGCAAAAAAGTATGGATGTGTCTTTGAAAGATGGAGAACTGACCGTGATGACACAAGGTCATATCGTAAAAAGTGATGGTGATTTGAGTAAGGTTAGAGACGCTGAATTACAAGCGTTCAGCCGAAGTGAAAAAATACCTGGAATGAAACGTAAATATTTTACGTACCGCAAAACGGTAAGCGAAGACACTATTTTAGCACCAGCCCAAAGCGGTAAAAAGGTAGTTTGGTATAAGGTAACAGTAGATTAAGATTAACTAGAGTAAATCCATACTAGCACGGGTAAAAGTGATGCATCCAGGTGTTTGCTGAGCTGGGCCAAAGTGCGCGGTGAAACAGTTGGGCATCCTTCGCTTTCACAAATGTCATCTTCTTGTTCATTATCAGGTACGCAAGAGTCTGAATGAAGGACGATGAATCGCTCAAAAGCGTTACTGTTAGTGATATCTAGGCCATGCATTTTGTAGGCCATGCCAAAGCTCCCATTGTACTTTTGTCCAATGTAATATCGGCCAATAGAAGAACAGTTAGATTCTATCTCATTGCTAAAGTGTGCCATGCGACCCTCAGATCGTTTGCAGTGGCCATGTGTTACTAATCCTTTCAGTAGGGTGTCATTCGTTGTAAGGTTTACTGCAAACAACCGATACGAGCCAGAATATCCGTATAAGTCAATTAAGATTACGAATTCCTTGTTGTACTTCATCGAGTCACAAAAAGCAACAGCATTAATTAATATAGATGTGTCTTTCTCAGCTGTATTAATCTGAATTGGGAATTGTTTAATTTCGGGGGGAGTGTGGAAGGTTACTTTAATCCAATATAGAATTGACCCAGCAAGTGCCAAGCAATAGATGATGAGTTTTAATTTACGTGCTTGGGTCAATGCACGTGAAGATTAACCGCCAACAATGCGACTCCTAAGCCAATTAAGATGGCAACGAGTTTATATCTACCGTAGGTGTGGCTTTCGTTGTTCTCAAATAGGATTGTAGTGCTGATATGCAAGAAAACACCTATAACCAGGCCGATAAGTCCACTTAAGATGTCCTGATAATTGGTTAATGACGATCCTACAAGCATTCCTAGGGGCACCATAGCTGCGTAAATAGCAATCCATATATAGTTTGAGTTGCTTTTAGAGAATACGCTTTTAAGCACTACGGCAAGAGCAAATGCGGCAGGTAGTTCATGTAATCCTATGGCGAAAACCATATTGTTCTGAATGGCTTCTGAAAAAGCGCCACCGCCAAGACCTAATCCTTCAATAAAAGCGTGTAGGCTTAGTGCAATAAACACAGAATACGGAAATCCTTTTTTAAACTCGTGAAAGTGCAGATGTCCGTGTTCTATCCCCTTGGTAAAAAAATCTAGTATTATTTGTAAAAAAAATCCAGCTAAGATAAAGTAACCTGCTTTGTGTCCCGCTTTCTCATACACTTCAGGGATTAGATTAAGAATAGTGATACTAATTAGGAACGCCCCACTAAAAGCAAGAAAAAGTTTAAGCTGTCGGGTTTTTTCTGACTGGATTAACAAGCCCACAACACCACCTATGAATGGGAAGAAAAATAATAGGAAAAGCCACCAAAATTGCATTTGTGCAAATTTAGCTAAGCAAAGCTAGTTTCAAGAAATTATTAAAGGATTGTTTAGCGGGTAATATTCAGCGTATTTCTTTTTTGGGAATGGT
>CAMDCQ010000072.1 GCA_945890595.1 Chitinophaga pinensis | reverse complement strand
TTTCGGGTTGGGCATCCTGACGCCGGCGGCGCGCGTGGTCTTCGAGATGCGCCGTGCCCTGCTGGTGCAATGTCCCGGCGCCGCCGTAGAATGTGTGACAGTAATCTGTTGAGCAACAGCGATGGTGTTTTCAATAACGGCTACTGGTTCGGGAGTTGAAACCATTTCTATTGGAGCAGTAACAGCAGCTACACCGCTTGCGCTAATGATGGCAATAGGTTCACCTACTTTTACTACATCTCCTTCGTTATACAGCTTTTGAATTAATATGCCAGATTCCATACTAGGAACCTCACTATCTACTTTATCTGTTGCGATTTCGAGCACAGCTTCATCTATATCTATGGTGTCACCTTCGTTTTTTAGCCAAGAAATAATTGTTGCTTCAGCAATGCTTTCGCCCATTTTAGGCATTATTAGTTTGTATTCTGACATAGCGTTATGTAGTGCAAAAGTACAAGTTTAGATTTAGCCATTAGTGCTAATTAATATTCAAATTGATAACAAATAAGATTTACATATATTTCGATAAACTTGCCTTTCATTCGGATAACAAAATATTCAATACTTAAATCTTCTGCTTTATTTGCGTTAAACATTTTTTATGAAGTTAAGAATTTCACTTATAGCCCTATTCGCTATTGTTTCCATTTCTTTGTTTGCTCAGAAATCAGAAACCAAGCAAGACAAAAACGGTAACTCGTACCTTAGTTATTCGAACGACCCTACCAATTCAAGATGGTACACCTTGGATAATGGATTGACGGTAGTGCTATCTCAGAATAGTGCCAAACCCCGTGTACAAACACTTATAGCGACCAAAGCAGGTAGTAGCAGCGATCCGGCAGACAACACTGGACTTGCACACTATTTGGAGCATATGCTCTTTAAAGGCACGGACAAATTTGGTAGTCTAGACTACTCCAAAGAAAAAGTACTGCTTGATCAAGTAGATAAACTGTATGAAAAGTACAATCAAACGACAGATGAGGCAAAGCGCAAAATTATTTATGCAGAAATTGATAGAGTAAGTGGTGAAGCGGCAAAATTTGCAATTGCAAATGAATATGATAAAATGTTGCAAGGGATTGGCGCTCAAGGCACCAATGCATTTACCAGTTTTGAAAGAACTGTATATGTAAACGATATTCCTGCCAATCAAATTAGTACCTGGCTTACCATAGAGTCTGAACGATTTAGAAATCCAATTCTTAGACTTTTTCACACCGAATTGGAGGCAGTGTATGAAGAGAAAAATAGAGGTTTGGATAGCGATGATTGGGAAGTTTATGAAAAATTATTTGCTGAAGCATTTCCAAATCACAATTATGGAAGACAAACGACTATCGGAACGATAGAACATTTAAAGAATCCAAGTTTAGTGAAAATCAGGAATTATTTCAATACCTATTATGTTCCGAATAACATGGCAGTAATCATGGCAGGAGATATTAATTTGGATGAAACTTTCTTGCTGGTAAAGAAAAACTTCAGTTATATGAAGTCTAAAAAAGTTCCTAAAATGACTTTTGAAGATGAGACGCCATTGGCTCAAAAAGTAGTAGTAGAGGTAGTAGGTCCTAGTGAAGAGTCGCTAACCATGGGATATAGAGTTCCTAATGCATTGAGTAAAGATGCTGATTTGGTAAAGTTGGTAGATCTTATTCTTGCGAATTCATCTGCTGGACTTATAGATCTTAATATGGTAAAAGCTCAAAAATGTATTCAAGCCTATTGCTCTCCCGAGTTATTGAAAGAAAGAGGATTACATTATTTCGGAGGTTCGCCTAATGAAGGACAAAGTTTAGAAGAGCTAGAATCATTATTTTACGCGCAATTAGACTTATTAAAATCTGGTGATTTTGATATGGACTTGGTAAAAAGTATTGTGTTGAATAAAAAGGTTGACGAGATCAAACAGTTTGAATCGTATCAAGGTACGGCCTATGCACTTATGGATGCGTTTGTGATGGAAAATACCTGGAGCAAAGAACTTGCAGCATTGGACAATATGCAGAAGTATACGAAACAAGATGTAATAGATTTTGCGAATAAGTACTACGTAAATGGGCACATTGTCGTTTACAAAAGAAAAGGAGAGAAGGCTGAGGTACAAAAAGTAGATAAGCCTGAAATCACCAAAGTAGAGGTAAATAGAGGTAAGACTTCACCATTTGTTTCAAAAGTTTTGGCAACTAAAGCAAATTCTATTACACCTCAACTACTAGACTACACCAAAGAAATTGAGTTCGCTAAACTAAACGGTGAAATTCCAGTATGGAAAGTGGTTAATGGTGATGAGCAACTTTTTTCATTGTACTATGTATTGGATATGGGATCTAGACACGACCAAAAATTAGCGTTAGCAGTTGAATATTTGGAATACTTAGGAACCAATAAATATTCTGCAGATGAAATTAGTACAGAGTTTTACAAGCTTGCTTGTGATTTTGGAGTTTCTACCGGTACAGACCAAAGCTACGTTTACCTAAACGGTCTAGCAACTAGTTTTGACAAGGCTATCGAATTATTTGAGCATCTGTTGGCCAATGCCGTGGCAGATGATAGCAAACTAGAACAAATGATTGCGCAAAAGTTAAAAAGTAGAGAGGATGCAAAATTAAATAAAGGAGCAATAATGCGTAACTTAAGAAATTTTGCTTTGTACGGTGCTGAAAATCCAAGTAACTATACCTTATCGGCAGAACAGCTTAAAAGTATAAGTGGTAAAGAACTTTCGAACTATATCCATAATTTAACTTCATACAATCATAAAGTGTGGTACAGTGGACCATTAACGATGAATGAATTAACTAGCAAGCTAAAAGAAGTGCACCAAACACCTAAAGAATTTTTAGCTACTCCTGAAATTAAAGAATTCAATATGTTGGAAAACAAAGGAGGTACTTTGTTCGCACACTACGATATGGTTCAGTCAGAAATTATGTGGTTGAAAAAATCAACAGAATTCAAGGTGAATGAAGCAGCAGAAATTAGTATGTTTAATGAATACTTTGGTGGCGGTATGAGTAGTATCGTTTTTCAAGAAATCAGAGAAGCAAAAGCCCTTGCTTATTCAACCTATAGCTACTATGCTGCTGCGGGTAAATTAGGGGAAACTAATTCGGTGTTGGCTTATGTGGGTACGCAGTCAGACAAGATGAAAGAGGGCATAGAGGCAATGAATATTCTACTTAATGATTTACCCGAAGATCAAAAAACCTTTGATAATGGTAAACAATCACTAAGACAAGGATTAGAAACAAGCAGAATACTTAAAACCGCTATTTTATTTAATTATGATAACGCTTTAAAACTAGACCTAACGGAAGATAGTCGTAAAACAACACTGGACCGTTTAGAGAAATTGACAATGCAAGATGTTAAGAATTTTCATGCGGATAAGGTTAAAGGAGATTTTACCTACATCATAGTAGGCGATAGAGCCCAAATAGACCTTGAATACATGAAGCAATTTGGTTCGGTAACGGAGGTTTCGTTGGAGCAATTATTTGGGTACTAATCGAAAAAAAATTAAATGTAATTAGTATGAGTGTAAGCCGTGATTTAGTATAACTCACGGCTGGTCGCTCTCAAATTCTTGAAATAATGCGAATGTCTAACTCCAAAGGCAACACGCTTAAAACTCAATTACCTCATCCACTCTTTGTAAGCTGAATTGAGATTGAGGAATGCGAGGTGAAGGAGCTGTAGGCTCACAACTCACATATGTTTTGCCTGCATAGTTAAAAGAACCATGTGGAGCATATCCCGGAATTTCAATTCCTAAACTAAGATGTTCATCTTGTTTAAAGAACAGTCCTACAGATTTAAGTCCAAGGATGTTGTGTGCCAGGTATGACATTAGCATAGCCTTATCTTCGCAATCTGATGTAGTGGACATGATCGTTTCTTCGGGGTAATAAAATCTTTCTTCCCCGTATTTATCATAATCGCTCCCGTAGGGCACTACTTGCTGCACAAAGGCTAGTAAAAACTTTACTTGATCAATTAATTCACGGCCTTTTACGTGTTGCTTTAAGTAAGTCATAAGTGAAGAATCCATTTCTGCGGATAAGGGCACGTCGGTAATAAATTTCCCAACTGCAAACATGGGTAGGTCTCCTAAAAATTCGGTCATAGAACCATTTGATTTAACCTCAGTCATAAATGTATCGCCTGCCACTATGAAAGAAACCTCTCTACTTTTAAGTTTTGCATTCACAAGCGGGATACTCAAGGTTCTGTGCGAAATTCTTTCTGTAGTTATTTTTTTATCCCTAAAAATAAGATGTTTCCCTTTATTTTTCCGGTTAGCGTAATCTAAATCTTTATAGGTTTTATTCGCATATTTAATGAATATATAGCGTCCAGGTGTAAAGTTTAAATTCCCCATACAATTAAACTCTGTACCTGTTTTGGTTAAAATAACATCGTAGTTGAGTTCTTTTAAAAAAAGGTATTTTATGAACGTTGAGGTATTCTGGTCATTTGCTTTTGAAATTTGTCGTGCGTACTTATCGACAAGAATTGTTGTAGCGGTGCCGTCTAACTTAAAAAGCGCAATGTGACGTTTTAGATTATTTACACTTATGGATAGATTTGAATTTCTAAAAACACTTAAATTTCGGCTTATTTCAGCCTGATCCCATTTTCTAAATTTCAAAGCACTTAACTGCGGATCATAGGAAACCGTAAGCGGGTGTCCATAAAAATCAATAATATGGGTGTAAGCGGATCCTGCGTCAATGGTTAAGAAAACAGTGCAAAGAGTAGTCAGTAGTTTCGCTTTGATATAGTTCATGATTAAAATCCTCCTTTCGTTTAGGTACAAACGCAATTAATGAGCCAAATCGTCTTTTTATAGCAGCCAAGCTACTATTGATATCATAGAGGGTGCTAGTTTTTTTTTGATTACAGACTTAGAGAGCTATGGTGCAATAGCCAAGGTAACTTATCTGAACGTCATTAATTACAGGTACAGAAATTATAAAAAAGGAAAAGCCCCAGTACCTAGTACTGAGGCTTTAGATTGGCTTTTGACTATTAAGTCAAATCAAATATAAATCTAATTCGAAGTGAAGAGGATTTAATAACATCAATCTGACAATCAAATGACAATAACATTGCGGTAGCTTATGAAGCGCTAGCAATCATCATTGGCATGATTAGCATAAGTAAATGCTCATCGTCTATATTTTGGTTTGGAAGTATAATTCCTGCTCTATTAGGCGTTGATAATTCGATAATGATGTCAGGAGTATTAATGTTTTGAAGTAGCTCAATAAGTAACTTAGAATTGAAGCCTATTTCCATGTCTTCTCCGGCAAAATCGCAACCTAAACGTTCAACTGCCTCATTACTCATATCGATGTCTTCAGCAGAAATGGTGAGCTCACTACCTGTTATTTTAATGTTGATTTGATTCGTAGACTTATTACCAAAAATACTAATACGTTTCACAGAGTTTAAAAAATCGGTTCTGTTTACTGTAAGTTTATTCGGGTTTTCTGTAGGAATAACCGCTCTATAATCAGGATAACGCTCGTCTATCAATCTACATATTAGTCTTACATCACCGAAAGTAAAGAATGCGTTGCTATCGTTAAAATCTACGTGACACTCGCTGTCATCTTGAGGTAAGCTAGACTTGAGTAAGTTTAAAGCTTTTTTGGGAAGTATAAAACTGGCTTCTACACCAGGCTTTACATCGGTTCTCTCTATTTTTACCAATCTATTAGCATCTGTGGCTACAAATACTACATTGTCTTTGTACAGTTGAACATATACACCTGTAAGGCTTAGTCTAAGTTCGTCGTTACCTGATGCAAAAATAGTTTGTACAATGCTGCTTGATAAAGCACCAGAAGCCATGTTAAAACTATTGTCAGAAGTTGCTTCTGGAATTCGTGGAAAATCATCCGCATTTTGTCCTATAAGCTTATATCTACCAAATTCTGATTTTAACTCTATAATGTTGGTATCTGCTTGTAATGTAAATGTAACAGGTTGATTTGGAAGTGCTTTCAGCATTTCTATACACATTTTAGAAGGCACGGCCATGCGAATGTCTTCGTCTGACTGCACATCTAACGAGGTGCTCATTGACGTCTCTAAATCTGTAGCTGTAATGGTTAATTTGCCATCTTTTATATCAAACAAGAAGTGATCTAAGATGGGTATAACTGGTTTAGACACAATAGTGCCACTTACACCTAGAAGCTTGTTTAGAAGTTGGTTTGTGTTTACAATAAATTTCATTTCAGATTTATGATTTTTTTGGAGATGTCAAATTAAATCCAAAAGTATGATTTAAGACAAATTAAATCATTAAAACTTATCAATACACGCGATAAACTTTTGCCCAAAGAGCCCTCCATCTTAATATTATTTCAAAATCAAATAAAATTCTTCTTGTAGAGCGTTGCCTTTATTTTTAGCGTAAAGAGAATGTATCGCTTTTGATAGTTCTGCGTATTCAATTCCATCTTCCTTCATTTTTGCATATTTTTCTTGCATTAATATCGGTCGTGGTCCCCACGTGAAAAGTATTTCTTCACTCTCATTTAGCGCGATCAGTTTTGGAATACTTTTACCCCCATTGGTCAGATAATCATTCATGATATCTGGGTTTTCGTCTCTGAGAATTAGTTGAACTTGAATACCTTCATTTAGGGAAGCCATTTTATTAATCCATGGAATGTTTTGAGCAGCATCACCGCACCAAGCCTCCGTTAAAATTAGCCATTTTTGAGAGGGCAACGACTGAATTAGGTGGATTAAATCTTGCCGTATCACTATGGTTTTGTCTAAACGTTTCATTCGTGTAACGTTCATCTTAGAATAGGCTAGCATTGCTTCTGAATGGTCATTACCAGTAGTTTTATCTTGTGCGTGAAGCGTATCAATATGCTCTCTGTACAATTCGTAAGTGTAGCAATTTCTGCCGGTTAGATGATGTTTGAATTTCATATTAGTTTGTCGATTTGGAATATATGACGTAATCCTGATTAGAGTTATTTACGTGTTATTTTTGGTCATTTCTAATCAACCAAATCGCAATAATGATAAATAATAATCCACCTATTTGATTAAAGGAAATTGCTTCGTTTGCCAGAAAACCCCAATACAAAGCCACTATAGGAATGAGGTAAGTAACGGATGTAGCAAAAACGGCATTGGTTTGATGTATGAGCTTATTGAATAAAATTAGACTTAAAGCTGTGCCAATAATAGCAAGAATTATAATTGCGGAGAGTGATTTTAGATTTTGATGGTCTGCAAACTCAATATGAAGACCTGTATAGAGTAGAACCAATCCGCCGAATATGCCTATAATAGCTAGCGGTAGGGCAGAAACCAATAGAGGCGGATAATCTGAAAGTTTGTGCTTGATAATATTTACATTGATTCCGTACAAAAAGGTAGCAAGTACTACCAATAAAGTATAGCCAATGTTATAATTCATGTCTTGTCGGTAAACCAAAAAAAGTGCACCAGCTAACCCAAAGATTACGCCCCAAAACTTTTTCAGATTAAATTCTACCTTCAGAAACAGTACACCCACCAGTAACGCAAATAAGGGGGTAAGTCCGTTTAATGCGCCAGCCAATGAGCTAGAGATCTTGGTTTGAGCTGCGGTAAACAAAAAAGCTGGTATGGCGCTACCCGTAAAACCACTTATTGCGAAATATTTCAAGTCCCCTTTTTTAAGTTGTACCTTCTTCCAATTAACGAATGGGAGTAGGGCTAACCCAGCAAAAGAAATACGCATTGCAGCTACTTGATAGCTCGAAAAAATCTTCAATCCCTCTTTCATGAGAATAAAGGAACTCCCCCAAATGAGGGCAAGAATACCAAGAGATATATAGGGGTGAAGTGTACGGTTTTTCATTTCTGTAATCGGTTGCAATATTCCAACAATTCTTTGTTCCTACTACCAACTTCATTCTAAATTAAGAAATAAATGTAAAATTTTTATTCTGTCCATGGAACAATTCATGATTTAGAATAAACAAACTAGAAAAAAATGGGTAACAATGCGATGTGAATTGGACATAATTGTGGGCTATTTATAGTTCTAGTTTGCAGAAGAACTATTTTTACAAGACCACGAAAAAATAAAATCGGCAATTGTTTCACCGCTTTCATTTTGAGCTACTACGGGTATCGATATCATGTGTCCCTCGTTGTCGCTCAATAGCTTTGTTATATAGGTTTTTACCGTATGGCCTTCTTCACATGAAAAGGTGATTTTTCCCACTGCTTTTTTATGGTAGTTGGCTTCTACTCTAACAAGTAACATTGAAAATGGCGTAGATGACGATTGGTATTGAAAAAGCAATAATCCCGTCGCTAGCTCAGCAGCCATTTGCATGGCTGCGAAATACATAGAACGAAAAGGATTTTGATTAATCCACTTAAATTTTAGAGACGTTGCACTTCCTTTATCATCAATTTGGATGATCTTAACGCCAGCAAAAAATGCAAGGGGTAATTTTTTGAGTAAGAAAAACCAAAAAAAAGGTCCTTGTGCTTTTTGCCTAAATTCAAGATTGCTCATAGAATCTGGTCTAATTGGTCACTTTCTTTTTCGTTTAAATTTAATTCTTCTTTAGCTCTTGATTTTAGAGGACGAAAGTAAAGTAGCATAACGCCTGTCATGAGCCCATAAAGCAACAAATTGTTTTGCCCCGTTATGTAAAACGAGATGCCTGCAAAAAAAGCAGACCCAGTTAAAGCGCTCCAAATAAGTAGGTTATTGTCTCGGTAGATATTCATTTTATCTATCAAATTAGCGCTTGAGTTTAGTTTCTTGTACCTGTTTTTCCCTATGTAATATGCTGCGGCAAAACTGGCTATTGCCAAAACGGGGACAAGTAATTCGAATATGTTAAGCGTAGTGCGAGGCTCTACGCCACCGTTTGCTTGCATTCTAAGCGTGTAGCATATCCCCACAATTAACGTAGTAAATATACTTATGGTTAGGTGAAGCGATGAGGTCTGCCTAAAGACTGACTGAGGTGTTATTTTACTCATAATAAGCTTATTTGGTCTCCTGTAGTAAATGATTGCCCATTGTCTTTCTTTTCTTTAGAGGGCAATTCTGGAACGGCATCGTCAGGTATTTCTTTCAGTTCTTTTTGGGATTCATCTTTTATAATCCGTTCAATAACTTTTTTTTCGTTAGAAGGCTGTGTTTCTTCCGTAATATCTGTGCTATCAATAACCGTATTTTCGTTTTCCAAGTCAATTTCCGTTATACTATTCGATCCGCTGTCTCCGTCAGAACCACTAGGAGGTAATTCATCGTCATCATCATTATTTGGTGGTGGTGGAAGTAATTTGGCTTTGATAAATTCTTTGCCACATAACTTATTTCCTATACTCTTCCATCCTTTCACATCAATAAAGGTAGTTAAGTTGACCTGACTTACTTTTTTCTCTCCATTAGCCGTTTTTACGGTAAGTTCAATTAAAGGATATTTCTGTGTTGCAGCTAATATCATTTTACTTCCCCAGCCTTCTGTAATGAAACTGAAACGTTTTCCCGTTGAGCGGGTTTCTACATTAAATCGTTTAACACAATAGTTTTTTCCGTTTCCGTCATAGTGCAGTATACTGATAACACATTTAGGGTCAAACTTCTCAATCAAAGCAATTTCTTTATTTGCATAATGATTGGTTAACTCATGATTGGTTAACTCATACTCTCCGCTATCAAAAATAACCAGAATTAAATCGTCTGTTTGGAAACTACCGAGGTATTGTCCGCGTTCATGTACGTTTAACCTACCAATATTAGATTCGTACCAGATATCTCTGCCACCTATGGTAGAGACGCCTTTTACCTTTAGATCTACTTTGCGCACAGGTTGTTTAGTAACCATATTTCCTTGGCTACTGCGTCCTTTGATAGCTATTTCTGAGAAGTCAAAATCAAATAACTTAATTCTCGCTTTGGCCGCAGAGTGAAGATAAATATTGACAATTTCCGCTTCACCATTTGGATTTACACTAAAATATTGAAGCTTACTATCCTCAGCACCTTTGGTTACATTATATTCTTTATCTCGAGTAACGCTGGTTACGTTAAAACGCTTAGCCATGGTTCGCTTGGAATCTCCATCTGTATAAATAACATTATACGTAAGTCGTTCTTCATTTTTACGATAGATACCTACGTGTATGATATTTTTACCAAAGAACGCTTTTGCGCTTACTTTACTTACCGAGTAAGTGCCATCTTTTCTAAAAACAATGATGTCGTCAATATCAGAGCAATCGCAGATGTAGTCGTCTTTTTTAATACCGGTACCAACAAATCCTTCTGCAAAATTGGCATAGAGCTTCTCATTGGCTACGGCTACAACTTTAGTATTAATCTCCTCAAATCCCTTTATTTCAGTCTTTCGTTCTTTTCCTTTACTGTATTTATCTAATAAATTCTGATAGTAAGCAATGGCATATTCAACTAAGTTCTCTAAGTAGTTATTGA
>CAMDCQ010000071.1 GCA_945890595.1 Chitinophaga pinensis | reverse complement strand
AGGCACTACGTTGGTTTTTGATGAAGCTAATAGCAATCAAAGTTCTATTGTAGCTGCAGGACTGGCCAATCCGTTGGTTGGAAAGTTTTTTACTATAGGATGGCGAGCTGATGACTTTTTTAATGGATTGACTGATTTTTATCAGGATTTAGAAAATAGACTCGATGCTCATTTTTATAAACCCTGTACGATGCGGCGCATAATTGCAAGCGCTGGAGAGCAAAATATCTGGCTAAGTAAGGCACATCAAACGAAGTACGTTGGTTTTTGTGATTTTAGTCCGGAGCCTATTGCTGGGTTAGATACAAATTTTGGGATACTTAATGTGCATCAAGGCGGTGAGTTAGATACACGATTATTCCTGACAGCATGTCATAAAAATCTTCCAACAGATGATTCTAAATTTGATTTTGGGCAATTAAATATGGCTGAAAACAGGTATGGTAATCTACAGTTTAAGCATATTCTTTTTTGTGAAGGGTATAAAGTAATGGAAAATACCTACTTCAATACGTTACTCAATGTAGTGCCTACCAAAGGTGAATTGATAGAGATAGATACGGAATTAAGTCCAGAAGGCGATATATATCTAGGTTCTGTTTTCTTACAACATTTGTATGATAAAAGGTGGCGCGTGGGATCTACCTATAGTCAAGGAGATAGTTCGCCGTTTCCCACCGAGATGATGAGAAATGACCTACTCGTAAAACTCGATAAAACATTAAGCTTACCATATACTCTCGTAGAACATTACTGTGGTATCAGACCTGCTTCTATAGACAGAAAGCCAATATTAGGTACTCACCCTCTGCATAAAAATATGCACCTTGTAAATGGGATGGGAAGCAAATCGGTTAGTTTAGCCCCACTTTTAACTCAAGAAATGTCAGAATATCTGATAAATAACACTCCTTTGCAGCCCGAAGTAGATATACAACGATTTTGGTAGGCGCATATACATATTATTTAAGAGCTGCAAAATACATTCTGCTCCTTTTTGCAGCAGCTAAGTTATATTTCTTACTGGTTAATATGGCGTCTTTTGAAGATGTGCTTTCTTTTCCTGAAATCTGGTGGAATGGAATTAGACTTGATTTATCTATACTTGGATATGTAATGGTATTGCCACTATTGCTAGGATTATTGGCGTTAGTCTCACCTCGTTTTTCGGCTATTTTCTCGTTAGTTTATTGGTGGCTTATTTGGCTGTTTATTACAATAGTAGTAGCAGTAGATCCTTATTTTTTCAATTATTGGGGCCAAAAAACCAACTTAGGATTTACCCAGTTTTTAGGCAAAGAAAATGCAGGTTTAGATTCTATTGAAACGTCAACCTACGTCATCGCATTAAGCTTTATAGTGTTAGCAGTCTATTGGTTTTACAGGTATGGTCAGCGTCTTTTGGTTCGGAAAGTTGCGCATACATGGCTCAGTACCCTGTTGCTCTTGGCAGGTAGTATTGGACTCATAAGAGGAAGCATAGATAAAGTGCCTATTAATGTATCAAGTGCCTATTTTAGCTCAAATAATTTGTACAATAATACTGCGGTAAATGCAGTTTGGAATTTTTTAGCCACAGAAGTAGAAAGAGACAAACATGCTGCTTTGGTATTTTTTGAGGACGATGAAGAAGTCATAGCTTTACTTACGGATACAATACCTAAGAACGACTATGCTGATTTGGTTGTGGTAAATGATTCTACCAACATTATCTTAATCGTACTCGAGAGTTTTAGTGCTAAAGCCGTTGGCTTTTTAAGTGGTCCAACATATGGAGCTACCCCTAAGCTAGATGAGTTGATGTCTCAAGGAGTGAGTTTCAAGAATGCATATGCATCTAGTTTTCGATCGGATAAAGGTTTACTCGCAATTACCACAGGAATTCCAAGTGGGGCTAGGCAAACATTAACTAATTTTCCGGCAGAACTGGCAGCAGTACCTAATATTTTTCAACTGTTTAAAGCAAATTACAAAACGTCTTTTTATTACGGTGGGAACTTGGAGTTTGCCAATATAAAAGTGCTTTTTAAAGATGCGGATAAGGTAAAATCACAATGGTCTTTTAACTCAATAAATAGGAATGCTTGGGGAGTTCACGATGAAGTAGTTTTTGATGAATTTGCCAATGATTTTCTTGTGGAGCAACAACCGCAATTCAAAATGATATTCTCTTTAAGCAGTCATGAACCCTTTGATGTTCCTAATTTCAATGCTAAAAAAGAACCATATCTCAATAGCATTGCCTATACAGATAGTTGCTTAGGTGTTATGATTGATAAGCTTAAAGCGTCCCCCAAATGGAAAAATACCGTAGTGATTATTACGGCAGATCATGGCACTATTCGGCCAGATAACGCACCAATTTATGATGCAATAAACTTTAAAATCCCCTTGCTTTTGATAGGGGGGGCTGTCCAGAGTTCTGCAATGATTAATGAGATCGTAAGTCAAGCAGATATTCCTGCGACGATTGCTTGGTTCTTGGGAGACACTACTTCATTTGCGCAGCATCCCATTGTAAAACCGAGTAATCGAGCATTTTATTCCTATCATGATGGTATCACCATGGTGTCGCCCAACTGCACTCAGTATTTTGATTTAGGTCAGAAAAACTATCTTTTTTCTGCCTGTAATCCTCCCATTGAAAAGGCTTATTATCAAAGAGCAAACAAGTCTTTTTTTAATCGTTAGTACTTTACAAAGCGGTGGGTTGTACCATCTTGCAATAGGTAGTAAACGCCACTTTCTAGTGGTGTTACGTCAATAGTGGTTTTAACCCCCGCTGTTTTACCTCGTTGCATTTCCATCCCAATAGCGTTGATAATAGAATAATTAGATGTCTCATTACGCTGGTTTTCAAGAGTAAGCATAGCATTAGTAAGCGTTGGGTATAGTTTTAAGGCGAGGTTGCTAACTGGTACCATTTTAGCTGTTCGCTGTACACCGTTTTTAGTTCCTAAGCTCAGATTTATGTAGCTCCCGCTACCCGTTTCGGTTTCTTTTGCAGCGCGCACCATATAGTAAGATTTGCCATTCAGTGGAGATTCGTCGAGATATGTAGTTCCTGAAATGATATTATTAGCTACCAAGGTATATGAACCGTATTCTTCTGCACTGCGGTAAATATAGTATCCCAATACATTCATGTCGCTGCTTGCTGTCCATGAAGCTTTTACTTTTTGATCACTGTCTTGTATGCTTAAAGCTAGATTGGTTGGTGGTGAAATAAAATGGGTTCTAAGGCTAGGGTCGCCTAGCAAGTTCATGTGAACGCCATTTTGGTAATAATTTCCGTCATAGTCTTGCCAATTATTTTGTGAGCGTATCGCTATGCCTGCATAATTATCTCCAAGCGCCATAGTGTGCCATATCCACTTAGGTCTGCCGCTCCAGACGCATCCAAAGCCAAGCTTATTGCTGGCCATACTAGCTCTCATAAAATTATTGTCAATGTCAAAATCACCAAAGTAACTTCCGAAAATAAAATTGAAAGCAGCCCCATTTTGTGTCTTGTAATTAGTTGAATTTCCCACACCACTGCAGGAATTGTAATATCCGGCACCACAAGTGTATGAAAAAAGAAAATCGGCTGTGTCTGAATTGGTAAAAATGTCTCCTCTTAAAATGGAGTTTGGTCCGCATACAGCCGTTATGGTTCGAATAGCCGAAGAGCTAAAACCCTCTGCATATCCGCTAAAATTATCTTCTATTATCCCCTTATTTTGAGTAACTGTCTCGCCCATTTTAAATGCGTGCACTTTTGCTAAGTATCTTTTAGTGAGTTGCACTTCAGACTCTGTAAAAGCAGATAACTTGCTAAAATCTACACGACCAATGGCTACAGTGACTATGCCGGGTAGCCTAATGTTGTCAAACTTACCATCTCCGGGAATGTTTTTATTTTCGGCACGTGCTCCGGTGCTATCGGTCCCTATATCTGTCCAATTTCCATCAAAAGATCCATAGTAGACATCAGAAGGCCAAGCTCCACAGTGAGATGGAGGCGCAGCTGCCGTATGGCCATCAGGAGGATACTGGTAACTTACATCGGTACAAAACGTGCCGGAGTAGGGCACCGGAATATTTCCTAGTAAATATACCGCATCGCATTGTCCTGCCTCTTTTTTAGACTTAATAATAGCCTTTACTTGGGTCACCGTTGATTCAGACGTTACAACCACAGTGCTAACTGCCCAACCATCATTAGAAAGGTCATCTACAAGACCAGCAATTTCGGAGGAAAGACTGTCGTTGATTAACTTAGTGATTAACAAAAGCATTGCGCCATTGGCATGGTTGGCTGGTTTTTGTATGGAAGCAGAGATGTAGCTATATCCTTGCATAGTACCACCTGCTAATGGATCAGCAGTATTGGTTGTTTTTTGAATGGCATATTCATACACAGTTTCTGGAGTAACTGTTTTATCTAGATATTCTAATTCTGTCGTAGAGAGCGTTTTTATTGGATTGCCCCAAGAGCTACTGCCAAGTGCTCTTCTATAAATTTTATAACCGGTAGCATTGACGGTTCCGCTCCAGTGTAAGGTTATACTTGGCGTATTTACGTCAATGGTGGCATAACCTTCTACAGATCTACTCTCGGCCGATGTTTGTGCTTCAGTAGATATGAATGAAGTTACGAAAGCTAGAAAGAGTATAGATTTACACATTTTATTCATTTTAATTTAGAACTATATTCGTACGAAAATAGTGATAAATGAATGTAGTTAAAGTTTCAATTTTGCTTTGTGGTTTACTAATAAGCACAGTTTGTTCTGCTCAAAAATTTTGCGAACACCTGCGTATTGCACAACAATCAGCTATGCTAAACACGGTAGATTCCCGAAGTGATACATTTGATGTACTGAGTTATGAAATAAATGCGGCATTTTTAAACTACCAGTCGGCAAAGCATATCGATGCAAACACCGTGATTACGTGTATTTCAAAAGTACCCAATACAGGGAGTATGAGGTTAGATTTGTTGGGTTTAAATGTAACCGAGGTTTTAGTCAATGGAACAAGTACTCTTTTTTCATACACTAGCCCAAGTATTGAATTACTGCTTCCGCCTTTAGTTAGCGATACCTTTAAGGTTACGTTTTTTTACAATGGTACGCCTAAACCTGACGCTCAATGGGGAGGATTTTATTTTACAGGTGAATATGCATTTAATTTAGGCGTTGGATTTGCTGCAGATCCGCACAATTTTGGTCGAGCTTGGTTCCCTTGTTTTGATAACTTTACCGATCGCGCTCTCTACTATACCAACATCACTATAGACTCAGTCTTTAAAGCATATGCCAATGGATATTTGACGGAAATCCTAAATAATGGAAATGCAACGCAAACATTTAAATGGACTATGGATGAGGCAATTCCTACCTACCTAGCATCTGTCGCTATTGCGCAATATGAAGAGGTGACTATGAATGTAAACGGAATCCCAGTAATTCTAACATCACTTGCGTCTGATACAAGTAACCTAAGAAGTAGCTTCGAGAATTTGCCTGCATGTATTGAGCGGTATGAGCAAGTGTATGGATCGCATACGTTTGATAGAATTGGCTTTAATTGTGTCCCTTTCAACAGTGGTGCGATGGAGCACGCTACTAATATTGCTTATCCGCTATATGCAATTGCTGGTGGTAGCAAATCCTCGGAAACACTTTATGCGCACGAACTAGCTCACCACTGGTGGGGTAATACCATAACTTGTCGTACCCCAGAAGATATGTGGCTTAATGAAGGCTGGGCGTCGTACTCAGAGCGTATTTTTTTGGAAGCAGTATATGGTAAGAATAAATATAATGAAGATATTGAAGCCAATCATAGAAGCGTTCTACAATTTGCGCACGTTCAGGATGGCGCTATTTTACCGGTAAGTGGTATAGGTCACACCAACACATATGGCCGACATGTGTATAACAAAGGAGCGGATATGGTGCACACCTTAAGAGGTTTTATGGGTGATGAAGCATTCTTTACAGCGTGTGCTGCTTTTCAGTCAACGTATAAATTGAAAGATGTCAGTACAGAAGATATGCTAGCTTCTTTTCAGCAACACACTTCACTCGACCTGAGTGGATTTTTCATGCAATGGATAAAAAAACCAGGATTTGCTCATTTCGATATGTGGGTTCAAGACAACGGAACGAATTACGATGTTCATGTAAAACAAACACCTCGATTTAATACCGAAACATATACGGGGGTTAATGTAACGATTTCGACTTTTTCCGCCGATTGGCAACGATATGATGTGAATGTGGTAATTAATCAAAAGGAGCAAATACTAGAAGTGATTTGTCCATTTGAGCCAGTATTTTGGTCCTTTGATTTTGATGATAAGATAAGCGACGCGGTTACCACAGAGTGGTCCGTAATAAAGGCAAATGGCACAGTGGCTATGCCGCAAGCATTAATGAATAAAATCAATTATACCAGCCCAACATCAGATTCTGCTTTGCTTAGGATAGAACATCACTGGGCACCAGCCGATGGCACTTTTGGAGTACCTGAGGGTGCGGTAATTAACCGTCAACGATATTGGAATGTGGACGGTATTTGGCCAGAAGGTTCTTCGATATCCTCAGAAATTATTTACAGCGGATTAGTATCTATGTCTGTGGATTATGGATATTTAGATAATGAATTAATTAAGATTACAGAGGATAGCTTGGTATTACTATACAGGCCAAATGCCGGAGTTGCTTGGTCATTAGCTGCGGATTATACCAAAAATACGGGTTCTCTTTTTGATAAGCGTGGCACCATTTCTATTAGCAACTTAAAACGAGGTCAGTATGCGCTGGCGATGTATGACCGTAAGTTAGCGGATGCCAAAAGAATACATAACAATAAGGCTGAATTTACGGTTTTCCCTAACCCTGCGAGTGAAGAACTAAATCTAGTTTTTGCAGATAAACACGATTGTTGTTTTATAGAAATTACCAATGCACAGGGACAAGTGGTACTTACCGAAAAGTTGAAAGGCCGATCTAATGAAAAGAAGATGGATATTTCTAGGCTAACGGCCGGTATTTACTTTGTGGGCGTCGTTACCGATAATTTGGCTTATGATGTAAAGAGAATTGTAATAGAGTAGGGGTGTGGTGAACTAGTTTTTACAGACAGCTTGGTTCAAGCAATTTTTTTATCTACTAAAAGAGATTGTACCTCTATTACTTCTCCTGATTTCATGCTTCCTAAGGCAATATGGCCAATTCTTACCCGTACTAAACGAAGTGTCGGAAAACCAACGGCTGCAGTCATTTTACGTACTTGTCTATTCTTTCCTTCGGTAAGTGTTATGCTGAGCCAACTGCTTGGTCCGTGACTTTCACCGCGCACTTTTCGAAGCGGAGCTTCGAAGGTAGGTAGCGTTTTTAGCCTTTGTACTCGACAGGGCTTCGTGGTATAAGCCACACCTTCTATGCTAAGCAAAACCCCTTCTTGTAAAGCATTTATCGCTTGATTTGTAGGGATGCCTGCTACTTCTACATGATATTCTTTTTCAATCGAGTTACTTCGGATATACTCGCTCACCGAACCATCTGTAGTAAGTAAAAGTAGGCCTTCTGAGTTTTCGTCTAATCGCCCAATGGCCATGGTTTGTTCTGGGAAATCTCCTAAATCTCCTAGCAGTTTTTTGTTTTTTCGCTTACTCATATTATGTACAAACTGCGATAGATAACCGTAGGGCTTATGGAGTACAAAATGCTGATGAATTACACGAGACATTTACAGGAATGCGTTATTCTAATCCTACTTGCTCTGCGATCCAAGCTCCAAGTGTTTCCACACCATGTTTTGTGCTTGCGCTGGTCTCGAAGGTTACGGGCAATTCTTCAAAGTACAAGTCTAGTTGCGCTTCAAAAGCGCGCATGTTGGCCTCTGTTTCTTTAGGTTTTTTCTTATCTGTTTTGGTAAAGACAATACCCACTGGTACGTTATTGGAACCACACCATTCTAAAAACTCTAAGTCGATTCGCTGGGGAGGAATAGCCGCATCTATAAGTACAAATACGATAAATAGATTCTCGCTTTGTATAAGGTATTCCGTAATTAGTCCCTCAAATTGTTCACGTAGTTTTTTGGAAACTTTAGCATAACCATAACCTGGTAAATCTACAAGACTGAGGTGGTGCTCAACGTTAAAGAAATTAATAAGTTGCGTTTTACCCGGTTTAGCACTTGTTTTTGCCATATCCCTTTTCATGGTCATGGCATTGATAAGAGAGCTTTTACCAACGTTACTTCTACCTATGAAAGCAAACTCTGGAGTCTTACTGTCTTTTATTTGTTCTACATGACTGTAGCTTCTGAAAAATTTTGCCTTTCCGAAATTCACATTGCAAATGTAGTTCTAAGATTAAGTTAAAGACTACCTTTACGTTTAAACGAATCCAGTAAAAAAAACTTTATGCCTTTACACATGTTCCTAATTCTATAATCCCACCACCTTGATCCTTAATCATTCAACCTTAAACCTTATTTTTGCAACGTATTAAAAAAATGGGAACCACCGTAAAACCATATCAAGCCGAAGGCTCTAAAAAAGAGCAAGTACAGCAAATGTTTGATAACATTGCTCATCGATACGATTTTCTGAATAGATTTTTATCGCTAGGTATAGACAAGGGCTGGAGAAAGAAAGCAATTAAAATGCTCGCTGCACATCAGCCAAAACGTATTTTGGATGTGGCCACAGGTACAGCAGATTTTGCCATAGCAACGCTAGAGATAAATCCTGAAGAGGTAATTGGTGTAGATATCAGTGAAGGGATGCTCGATGTTGGGCGCAAAAAACTAACGGAAAAGGGCATAACGAATATTCGTCTAGAAAGCGGTGATAGTGAGAATTTGCAATTTGCAGATGCTAGTTTTGATGCAGTTATAGTTGCCTTTGGTGTTCGTAATTTTGAAAATCTAGAGAAAGGTTTAGCAGAGATTAACAGGGTGTTACGTCCAGGAGGTGTTGCAATGATCCTTGAATTTTCAAAGCCTAAAGGCCTTTTTGGTGTTATTTTTAGCATTTACAATAAAACCCTTTTACCACTTTGGGGCAAGTTATTCTCAGGCGATAATGCAGCATACAAATACCTGCCAGAATCGGTAGCAGCATTCCCCGAGGGTGATGAGTTTAAACAAATAATGACGAGTGTGAAATACAATAATGTGACAGACCGTCGTTTAACTTTTGGAATATGCAGTATCTACACAGGATTAAAGTAATAATCTTATTTTTAGTTATTTCTTTGAGCGCAAAAGCTCAAGAGATTAATCCATTGTATGATCGAAAACCCGTTCGATTTGGTTTTTCATTAATGGGCAAGACAGCCAAGATGAAGTATTCAGTGAAAGATAACAACCTAAATACAGATACCTTAAAGCTAATAGAGTCTGTATTTTATCCGGGATTTGGTTTAGGGGGAGTAGTTAACTTTCGACTGGCAGAAAACATTGATTTACGCTCGGGGCTTAATATTCAATTCGCGCGTAGGGATATGAACTACCAGTTTATACAAACCTCAACCGAGCCATCTAAACCTAAAATAGTTGAAATGGAAGCCACATATATGGAGATTCCCATGACGTTTGAGTATAAGAGCGATCGTCATAAAAACTGGAGAATATACTTGCTTGGTGGAGTGACCTATCGATTTGATTTTACCAGCGATATTGAGACAGATAGAAGCGATACCAAACCAATTGTGGCTATATATCCAAACACGTTTTCTTATGACATAGGCTTCGGATTTGATTTTTACTATGATTTTTTCAAGTTCAGTCCTGAGGTGAAACTGAGTAATGGATTGGGAAATCAAAAAGTGCCGGATAATTTTATTTATGCCAGCAGTATCGAACAAATGTCTCCCAAATTACTTCAATTTAGCCTTATTTTTCAATAGTGTTTTTCAAACTACAGCACACCGAGAAGGATACCAAAGCCAGAGCGGGTCTTATAACTACAGACCACGGCGAAATACCAACGCCTATTTTTATGCCCGTGGGCACTCAAGGTACAGTGAAAGCCGTGGACCAAGAGATTTTAAAGAATAAAATAGACGCCAAAATTATTTTAGGAAATACGTATCACCTATATCTGCGACCAGGATTAGATATTTTAAAAGGTGCTGGAGGGCTGCATAAATTTATCAACTGGGATAGACCGATGCTTACCGACAGTGGAGGATTTCAAGTATATAGTATTTCTGATCAACGCAAAATAACCGAAGAAGGTGTTCTTTTTAGAAGTCATATAGATGGGCATAAATTATTATTCACTCCTGAAAATGTGATGGATACTCAGCGAGTAATTGGGGCTGATATTATAATGGCTTTCGATGAATGTACTCCGTATCCTGCAACGAGAGAATATGCCACTAATTCTATGCATACCACGCATCGATGGCTGGACAGATGTCTTACTAGATTCAATGAAACGGAGCCCATTTACGGTCATTCTCAACAGCTTTTTCCTATTATTCAAGGAAGTGTTTTTGAAGATCTACGATTACAAAGTACCGAATATTGTTTGAGCAAAGATACAGATGGTATTGCCATTGGCGGTCTTTCTGTGGGAGAACCTCACGAGGATATGTACCGCATTACAGAGCAGATTTGTAATATAGTCC
>CAMDCQ010000070.1 GCA_945890595.1 Chitinophaga pinensis | reverse complement strand
CTTTTGTTGGTGTTTTCACCGCTGCTAACACGGTAACAATTTACCGTAAGTAAGTAATCTTTTGCCATGCCCTTCGCCATGATAATTCTTACTATTATAGGCGTTAGTGTTTCTTCTAAAAAGAGTAGAGGTGGCATCGGGCTAAATTTAGGAATTGGGCTATTAGTCAGTTTTAGTTTTCTTATCGTGTTTCAGTTTTTCTTGGCATACGGTTCTAGTGGTTCGTTACACCCGCTACTTGCAGTTGTAATCCCTAATCTTATTTTCGGTACAATTGCTTTTATTATGTACAAACTAGCCCAAAAATAATGAGTGAAATAAGCATAGAAGAAGGAGGATTTTTACTAATTAATAAACCCTACCAATGGACTAGTTTTGACGTAGTAAAGAAACTGCGTAACATTTCTAGAATAAAAAAAATAGGCCATGCGGGTACGCTAGATCCGCTGGCTACAGGTCTGCTCATTGTTTGCTATGGCAAATACACTAAAAAAATAGACTATTTGCAGGCCAAAGAAAAGCAATATACAGGAACATTTGAGCTAGGTGCAACCACGGAGTCATTCGATCTTGAACAAGAGGTTATAACTGGATTTCCCCTTGATCATATTACTCCTGAGCTTGTCGAAAAAGCTGTTTCTGCGTTTAGAGGTGATATTCGACAACTACCTCCACAACATTCTGCCATAAGGGTGAATGGTAAACGAGCTTACGAGCATGCCAGAAAAGGGGAGGAAGTAGAATTAAAGTACAGAGATGCTCACATTGCAAAGTACGAGGTAGAGTCATCCCATTTGCCAACAGTGGACTTTGATATAATTTGCAGCAAGGGTACGTATATAAGATCGTTAGCGCGTGACTTAGGCATATCGTTAGAAAGTGCAGCCTATATGTCATCGTTAGTTCGAACAAGAATAGGTGAGTATTCAGTGCTAAATGCCTGTCAAATGGAAGAGATAAAAACGCAAGAAGATTTTTTCAAGTTTGCACAACAGCTAGAAAATTGAAGGTAATATACGATATAGCGCATTTTTCACCGAATAAACCTATTGTGCTCACGCAAGGTACATTTGATGGTGTGCATTTTGGGCATAAGAAAATTTTAAGTCAAGTAGTTTCTGAGGCAAAAAAAATGGGGGGAGAAAGTGTTCTGCTTACATTCTATCCGCATCCCAGGTTAGTTCTTAACCCAGATAAAAACGATTTAAAACTTCTTTCTACCATAGAAGAAAAAACAGAGTTAGTAGAAGATTTGGGCATCGATTATTTGATTATAATTCCGTTTACGCAAGAGTTTAGTCAACTTAGTGCAGCCGCTTTTGTAAAAAATATTCTAGTAGACAAAATTCATATAGCGAAGCTTATAATTGGCTATGATCACCGTTTTGGAAGAGGACGAGAAGGAGGGATAGAACAAATGAAAGAGCTAGCGGAACTTCATCATTTTCAACTCTCTGAAATTCCAGCCCAAGATATATCCGATAGTATTGTTAGTAGCACCAAAATAAGACAAGCACTTTTAGCTGGAGATGTTCAGTTGGCTAATCAATATTTAGGGACTCGATATGTTATAAGTGGTAAAGTAGAGGAAGGTCACCAACGCGGCCGAACACTTGGTTTTCCAACAGCTAATATTAGATTAGATAGCAGTTTTAAGCTTGTTCCCTTAAATGGTGTGTATGCAGTGTGGGTATGTATAGACAAAAAAAAGCATCCTGGTATGCTTAATATTGGCTACAATCCTACTTTTGAAGAAAATAAGTGGAGCCTAGAAGTACATGTGTTTGATTTTAGTGAGAATGTGTACCATAAGCAAATTTCTGTTGAGTTTGTGGCCAGACATAGGTCAGAGCAAAAATTTGATAGCGCAGATTCACTAATCAAAGCATTAAGAATGGATGAAAAGAAAGTTAGAGAAATATTGGAAGGTTAGTATTGCTTTTTTGGCAATCACACTTGCTTTACCAAGTTTTTCGCAAGATACTTCATCTACCTATCGAATTCAATATCCTGATTTTGATGAAGATATTGTTCCGGCTCAAATAATATACGGAAATAGCTGGGATCCAGAACATGTGGATAGCCCGGCGTATAATGCCGAACACATGTCATGGGGGTTTCTTATTACATTGGCCGATTCAAGTTCGCCCTATTGTCATCCTATTAAAGGTAAAGTTACTTCTAAATACGGTTGGCGTAAAAGTCGGTGGCACAAAGGGATTGATATTAGTTTAGATATTGGGGATCCGATATATGCTGCTTTTGATGGAGTTGTAAGGATACAACGCTATAATGCTGGCGGTTTTGGAAACTATATCGTGATACGTCACGAAAACGGATTAGAAACACTATATGCTCATTTGTCGGAGGCTATTGTTGAGCGAAATCAAATAGTTAGAGCTGGAGATACTATCGGATTTGGTGGTAGCACAGGTAGAAGTACCGGCCCACATCTTCATTTTGAAATACGGATAATGGGTCAAGCATTTGATCCTGCACGCATTATTAATTTTACGAATTACGATTTAGCAGTTAAACAGGCATATATTAACCATACTTGGTTTCCTTACATTAAATACAAAGTTTTACAATCAACGGATGAAGAATACAGTGCTACAAGCTCTGGTAAGCCCATTGTGGTAAACGTCCCTCAAAAGAAATACTATAAGGTAAAAAAAGGTGATACGCTTTATGCTATATCAAAGAAATACAATGTTCCTGTTAACACTATTTGTAAACTGAATAAAATCACACGAAATTCAGCGCTTCCCGTAGGGAAAACGCTCAGAGTAAAATAGAAAACACATTATTGAAACTGAAAAGTTTCTAAAGCCCTAATGATATCAGCGTTTAAAAAAGTGTAAATAGGCATCACACTGTCCATCTCAGTTTTTTTGTTGAAATAAAATGCCCCTCTAATAAAGTGCTTTTTGCCATCGGTAAGATAAAAATTGAATGGTGTGGCAGTCTTGCCTTCTAGGTCATAAATCATCCCGTATAGGCCTTTGATACTGTCAGATATTTCACGTTCAATAATTTCTTCTGCTCTTTGGATATGTGGTGTAAATACCATTCTGTAGGCATCTTCTGCTAAACTATCCAATTCGTTTGTGCTCGAAATCGGTAAATAGCTTAGATGCAATGTAGCGTCAAAAGGGGTGTACACTAAATTGTACCAGCAAGTATTCGCATCTTCGCCATACGGATTCATAACACTATACACAGGTTTATCAAATGTAAAAGGACAATTAACCTCGGCTTTATCATATACTTTATCCGGATAGATTACTCTTGGATACGCTTTTGGCTTAGGTATGTAAGTATTACAGCTATATTGAATAAGAACGGTAAGAATTAGAATGCTTAGTTTAGTCTTCATTGTTTTCGATTAAAATGGGATCTAATTCTAATTGCACTCTTTTAATTCGTCTATTATCCACTGCAATAACAGTAAAGGATAGGTAATCTAAAATAATTTTAGTTCCTTTATTCGGTATTTTGCCCTCTATTTCCATAAGTAATCCGCCAATAGTGTCTGCATCGCCTCTTACTTTCTCAAAGTAATCATTATTGAAGTTCAATATCTTACAGAGTTCTAGTAAAGGGGTCTTACCCTCAAAATGATAGGTTAGGTCATCTATTTTGGTAAAGGAAATTTCATCAGCATCGTCAAACTCGTCTTTTATCTCACCAAATACTTCCTCGAGAATATCTTCCATGGTTACAATCCCTTTAGTGCCGCCGTACTCATCTACTACTATAGCCATATGTACTCGTTTGTCTTGAAACTCTTGGAGGAGATCGTCTATTTTTTTATGTTCAGGAACATAAAAAGGTTGTTTCAGTAAGTTTTGCCAGTTAAAGTTTGTTTTTTTATGAATGTGAGGCAACAGGTCTTTTACATATAAAATGCCTTTAACTTGATCAAAAGTGTCCTCATAAACGGGTATTCGACTATAACTCCAGCCTACAATGGTTGTGAGTAATTCTTGTGCATCTGTGCTAATGTCTATACCGCTTACCTCAGTACGCGGTTTCATTATTTGCTTAACGCTCGTATTTCCAAAGCTAATAATGCCTTTTAAAATGTGTTTTTCTTCAATTTCCTTGTTTTCATCTGCGATATCAATGGCCTGGCTTATTTCTTCCATTGAAATATTGTGCATTTGTTTTTTAACATATTTATCAAATATGGATGAGCTGGCCGATAGACCTAGAATGATAGGTTTAAAAATACGATAACATATCTGCAGTGGCTTTCCCATAAATCGAACTACCTTTAAGGTGTTTTTGGTGGCATATATTTTCGGAGTAATTTCACCAAGCAGTACTAAAAGAAAAGTGATAAGTACCACTTGTAGCAAAAATCCGATGATTTCTTTTTTCAGCATAAAGAAAGGAGTAATCCAGTCATGAAAACTAAATAAAGAATCAAAAAGAAAGGATGAGAAAATAATGATGAAAACATTCACCAAGTTATTCATAACCAATATAGTAGCAAGTAAACGTTGTGTAGCTGTTTTACGATCGGGGTCGTTTATAAGCTCCAGTGCAGTTTTGGACGCTTGACTTTCTTCTTCATTAAGTAGCACAAGATCGCTTGGGCTTAGACTAAAAAACGCATTTTCGGCACTAGAGAAAAGTGCAGAAAGAAAGAGGGCTAAAAGGATTACAAGTAATCCAAAAACACCTAATAGTATATCACTTCCTAAGGTAGAAGTATGAACCTCTGATGATATAAGAAGTAGAATCTGTTGGAAGGGCTCGGAGTCGGTTTTCAAGGTAGTTTAATATTAAAATGGAAGGTCGTCTTCAGCGTTATCCATAATACTATGTATCGCAGCTTCATTTTGCTCTTCAATTTGTTTGACTGCGGAAGGGGCAGGGCTACTTGCTACATTATTTTGATTTGATTCGCCAGCGGCTTTATCCAACATGTTCATGGTATTCACGCGTACACGAGTAGTGTATCGCTTTATTCCATCTTTTTCCCATTCTTCAGTCTTTAGTTTCCCCTCGACATAGATTAGCGATCCTTTTTTTAAATATTTCTCTGCAACCTTAGCAAGACCATCCCACATTTCGATATTATGCCATTCAGTTGTATCTACTCTATTGCCATTTTTGTCAGTATAGCGTTCGTTTGTAGCAATTGAGAAATTAGCCACAGCTCTATCCTTGTCAAGATATTTTACTTCTGGATCCTTGCCCAGGTGACCCACTAAGATTACTTTATTTATCATGTTGTTTTTGTTGGTTCAAATATTTCAGGGTTAGCACACTGGTGGGGAATACTTTTCCTAAATCATCTAATTCTGTTTCAAATATATCGTTTTTTAAAATTTCGTATCCGGTATTAAGGGATATTGTGTAAAATTTAGCAAATATTTTTCGATGAGATAGCACATGATCTATTTCTCGAACCGAATGGAAATTAACAATTCCTGGTATGTCAAATGTTTCAATCGCATGAGTTACAACTTCTTCTACTGTCATTTCCTTTTCTATCAAAGGGAATTGATATAGGTTTTTCCAGATTCCTGTATCACGTTTCTGAATATACGTTTTGGTACCCGAAATCATTACGATATAGGAATGGAATATCGTTGTTACTTTCGTTTTACCTTCCTTGCGGGGCAATTCATGTACTTTTTTTGAACTCCAGGCAAAGCACTTTGTGTTTAAGGGACAGTCCACACAATTTGGGTTTTTAGGTGTACATTGTAAGGCACCAAATTCCATTATTGCTTGATTCCAAAGAGCAGGCCGGCTGCGATCAAAAATTTGTTCAAGTGCAATTTTGATTTCTCCTTGTCCTGCGGGTTTGTTGATAGGCTTTTCTATGCCAAATAATCGTGAGATAACTCTATTTACGTTCCCGTCTATAACAGCGTGAGGTAGCCCAAAGGCAAAACTAGCAATTGCGGCAGCGGTATAATCTCCAATTCCTTTTAGGGCTCGAATATCTGTGTAGTTTTCCGGGAATTTGCCGTTATGTTGAAATGCAACTACTTGAGCGGTATAATGCAAGTTTCTTGCTCTGCTGTAATAGCCTAAACCTTGCCATAAATTAAGAACATCTTCTTCTCTAGCCGTCGCAAGGTCATTCACTGTAGGAAAATATTCCACAAATTTCAGATAATAAGGCAGTCCCTGAGCAACACGAGTTTGCTGCAAAAGAATCTCTGAAAGCCATATAAAATAAGGGTCTGTGGTGGTTCTCCAAGGTAAGTCACGCTTGTTTTCAAGATACCATGAGAAGAGTATAGTTGATGTTTCCAAAATTTGTTCAAAAAAAGTCTTAAGTAATGAAAATATGTTTGAAAAAAAACTATTTTTGTCCACTAACTAAAAATTAAAACCAAATTACACGAGATGACCAAAGCAGAAGTAGTGACTGAAATAGCTGAACGAACCGGAGTAGAGAAGACCCTGGTTCAGGAAACAGTAGAAAGTTTTTTTAAAGTAGTAAAAGGATCACTTTTGAAGGGTGAAAATGTATATTTTAGGGGTTTCGGGAGTTTTATTATCCAGCAAAGAGCTCAGAAAATTGCACGAAATATTTCTAAAAATACACAAATTACTATTCCCGCACACAACATTCCGAAATTTAAACCAGCAAAAACTTTTATAGAAAAAGTTAAAAAAGGATAAATTTTATTAGCAAAGAAATAATTGAATAAAAATAAAACATCCGTTAACACTGCGATCATAGTGTTAGGTGTGTTGTTAGTAATTTGCTTGACATGGGTTGGGTATAATTCTAACACAAAAACGCTTGAAACAGCGAAAACAGAAGCCCATAATACTCAAGAAACTCCAGCAAAAGGGGCCATGATGGTCTCTGATACGGAATTAGATAGCGATGCAAACTTGGATGAAGTTGTTGACCTAGCGGTGAAAAATATGGAGAAGGGGAAAGAAACTGGAGATATGAATCTGGCTATGAATGAAGGAGTTATGAAACTTTTAGCCGTAGTGAAAAGAGATTCAAATCATCTAAATGCACTGAAATATTTAGGTCTTTTTGCCCTTGAGTCAGGACAATTTGAAAAAGCTGAAAAAAGATTCAAAAAATTACTACTTTTGCAGCCCGAAAATCAGGAGTATAAAAACAAGCTCCAAGAAATTCGTGAAGAGTTAGAACACAAACATTAAAAAATATTCAAAATAAGTTATGCCAAGCGGTAAAAAAAGAAAAAGACATAAGATTGCTACTCATAAACGTAAAAAACGTTTAAGAAAAAACAGACACAAGAAAAAGAAATAACCCTTAATTCTTAAGAAAATGGCCTACGAAATGATAATAGACGTAGGGCTAGAAGGAGAAAGAATAGCTCTGCTTAAGGATAAGAAACTTGTTGAATTACACCAAGAAAAAAACGAAAGTGGAAACTTTTTAGTTGGTGAAATTTACTTAGGTAAGGTAAAAAAGATTATGCCCGGACTTAATGCGGCATTTGTCGACATTGGTCACGAGAAAGACGCTTTTTTACATTACCACGATTTAGGTCCATATATAAACTCGTTGGTTAAAATAACCGACGAAACTTTAGATGGGAAACGAACAAATGGAGATTTATCCAATTTTGTTTTAGAACCCGAAACGGTCAAAACTGGTAAAATAAGCCAAGTTTTAAAGCGAAACCAACAAATACTTGTCCAGATAGCAAAAGAGCCTATCTCAACCAAAGGCCCACGGCTTACTACAGAAATTTCTGTAGCTGGCAAATACTTTATTTTAGTTCCTTTCTACGATACGGTAAACGTTTCCAAAAAAGTAAGTACTTTAGAAGAACGTAAAAGATTAAAGAATCTAGGTAGTAGTTTAAAAACTCCCAAACTTGGACTGATTTGTAGAACTGCCGCCGAACAAAAAGGAGGACAAGACCTACATCAGGACATTTTAGAACTTCAAGAGAAATGGGAAACTATCTTTAAAAAGTTGCCAGGAGCTCAAGTACGAGACAAAATTTTAGGAGAAGATCAAAAAAGCTTTGCTATTCTTAGAGATTTATTAAGCTACGAGTTCACTTCTATTACCGTAAATCAAAAAATGCTTTACGATGATATGAAAGCTCACGTGGAAACCATAGACAAGCAGCTGCCAAAAGCGTTGAAATTGTATTCTGGTAAAGAAGATATATTTTCTCATTTTGGTGTTGATAAGCAAATTCAAGCATCGTTCGGTAAAAGTGTTTCCTGTCCAGGAGGAGCATACCTGATTATTGAGCACACCGAGGCTCTTCATTCTATAGATGTAAACAGCGGAAGTAAGCAGTCTAAATCTTCCAATCAAGAGGAAAATGCACTTGCAGCCAATCTTGATGCAGCCAAAGAAATTGCTAGACAGTTACGTTTGCGAGACATGGGCGGAATTGTAGTAATCGATTTTATAGACCTACGTAGCCCTAATTTTAAAAAGCAGTTGTGGAACACGCTTAGTGAAGCAATGGCCGATGATAAAGCAAAACATACCATTTTACCAATGAGTAAGTTTGGCTTGATTCAAATTACCAGGCAACGCGTTCGTCCGGAAATGGATATTACCACCGCAGAAAATTGTCCAACCTGTAATGGTACTGGCCAAGTTACCTCGTCGGTTATGATTTTTGATAATATTGTTCAAAAACTAGATTACTTAATAACTACAGCTAAACACAAGAAAATAACCTTAGTTACTAATCCTTATCTCGCTGCATACACAATTCAAGGTTTCCCATCTCATCGTATGAAGTGGTTTTGGGAATACAAACAATGGATTAATGTGAAAGATGATGTTAAAATGGGTATGATGGAGTATGTGTTTTTGGATGGTAGTAATGAGATAATCAATCTAGATTTGCCGTAATGGCAATCAAGCTTATTGTCATTGGGCCCACGAAGGAAGCTTTTTATAAAGAAAGCGAAAAGGAGTATCTCAAGCGTCTCACGAAGTACTGTAAGTTAAATTATATCGAAATTCCGGCATCTCGAAAATCGGTTGTACGGGAAGAATGTCTTGCGATGGAATCCATCAATATTAAGAAACATATTGGGCCATCTGATTTTGTTCTTTTGTTGGATGAAAGAGGGAATGAATACAGTAGTAGGAAATTTGCTGAAGAGCTTAACTTGAAATTAGTAAATGAGTCGAATATAACCTTTATCATCGGTGGTGCATTTGGATTTGCCGATGATATTAGACAACAAGCAGATTCGCTTTGGAGTTTATCTAAGCTAACTTTCCCACATCATTTGGTGCGCACGGTTTTTTTGGAGCAACTTTACAGAGCGTTTACTATACTTAATGGAGAAAGCTATCATAACGATTGATATGCTGATAGTTTAAAGTTTTAATGAACTAATAAAGTTTTATGCTAAACTTTGATATGTTTGCAACGATTTTTGAATTGCGAGGGTAAGAAAAAATGGGAAGAAGTAAAAAAGAAAAACCAGAAGAGAAAAAAAAGATGGGAAGGCCACCCACAAAACCAGTGGTTAAAAGGCCTGCTTACTATGTTAGCGTTAAAGTGAGTAATTCAATGAATTATCAGAACACGAACGTGTTAATTAGTAAGGATACAATTCCAGAAATAAAACAACTTATCGCAAGATCTCCACAGCAAGTTGAGTTTTTGGGATATTGGAATGGTAAAGCATACGAGAATGTCGCTGAGATAGACGAATTTATCAAAAGTAGAAAGTAGTCTAATTTGATTTTCATCAAAAACAGAAAGGAGTTTACAGACGTAAACTCCTTTTTTTATACCTACACGTTACAATAATGAAGAAATATCCTTTACAATTTTGGTTATTGTGCCTTAGTACGTGGCTCTTTTTTTTCAGTTTTACATTACTTGTCCCTGAATTATCAGATTATATCACCTCGCTTGGGGGCGAGGATTATAAGGGAGCAACGATTGGGTTATTTACGATTGCGGCATTACTGTCAAGACCTATTAGCGGGAAACTGGCGGATGTAATAGGAAGATTGCCCGTAATGATTTTTGGAGGAGCAGTATGCGTGGTAATGTCCATTTTGTATCCCTTATTTACTACGGTTTTTGGCTTTCTAGTGCTTCGTTTTTTACATGGAATGAGTACAGGCTTCATGCCCACAGGTACGGTGGCTTATCTAGCTGACATTATTCCAAAAGATAGGCGTGGAGAAGCAATGGGCTTAATAGGAATAATGAATAACCTAGGTATGATGAGCGGATATGCAGTGAGTGGTTATGTAGTTCAATATTTAGGATTAACCAATATGTTTTGGCTTTCGGGAGCGATTGCTTTTTTATCTGTAGCCATTGTAATTGGAATGGAAGAGAGCCTACCTAACGCCATTAAATTAAAAGCAGTACACTTTAAACTTAAGATAGAGGATTTATGGGACAGTCGTGCCAAGGAACCTGCTATTTTGATGATGCTAACTGTAACTATGTTTGGTGCAATCATTACCCTGATACCCGATTATTCCAAAGGCCTAGGCATCTTAAATAAAGGGCTTTTTATCTCTGTTATGACGGTTACTACCATCTTAACTCGTCTGTTTACTAGCAAGATGTCTGATGTTAGAGGTCGCATTTTTAGCTGTAAGATTGGGACAACGTTTTGGGTTTTAGGTGCAGTATTGCTGATTTTTAGGCAAATAGAATTATTCTATTTGTCCGCTGTTTTTTGTGGTTTTGCTTCGGGCACTAATTCTCCCGCATTATTTGCT
>CAMDCQ010000069.1 GCA_945890595.1 Chitinophaga pinensis | reverse complement strand
CAACTGATCTACCGCTGTTTTATTAGCGTCATAGGTAGAATCATTTACTGCTTTGTCAAGATCTACGCCTAAAACAGAAGCTCTTCCATGCATTTCACCGTTTAGTTGCAATGAATAGATAGTAGATGTTCCTGTATCTGTGCCCACTTGAAAACGAGCTTGATCCATAGAAAAATCCATGATACCATTTATGAGAGAAGCATTCACACCTACAGAAAGTTTGTCCGTAATAAAACGACCATAACTGAATGTGTTTTTTAAGTATGAACGGAATTGATTTCCAGAGAAATCAAGGTCTGCATCTTTATCTATATACGCACTGTTGCCCAAAAAAGCCAAACCTAATAGATCTTTGGGTATACGAATAGAAGTCTCGTTTATTAAACTACTATTTACTGAAAAGTATGACTTTTTACTTCTGAACCCAAAATGAAACACATCGGTTTGCTGATTTAAATCCAAACCTAGTTGCTTGTCTTTTTCGCCTACCATGCGCGTAACAGTTTGTAATGGTGTTTCACTAGTACCAAAAAGACCACTTACGGTTGTGCCTACTAAGCCAGCACCAAAATAAGTTTGGCCTACCGATAATGTTGCCTTGTATTGTGGCATGAAACCGGGGTTCCATAACTGAGATTGGGATAAGTGCCTATTATTAAACTCGTAAAATACTTGAGCGTTTAAGCTTCCTAAAATGCCTAAAGAAATGAGGGTAAATAAGATATTCTTTTTCATATTAAATTGCATTATAAGTCGCTGTTATAAATTGCTCTGATAGCAAGTGAAACATCTAGAGCACATGTGGTATAAATACTTACGGGAATTTTTCCGTCGTCGTAAGAATTAAAGTTGGTACGAACCATAATGTATTCACACTTTTTGGTCGAAAGCAAGTCTAACATGCTGCCTGGCATCATGAAGCTACTCATATTCTCACCATTTTGGGTTATGTCACCATTTTGATTGACAACGGCAGATTTTACAAGGCTAACCTTTACCAATGAGTCAATAGGCTTATAATTGGCATCCGCAAATATCAAGTCTATCGTTCCACCGAAAGGGAAGCCATTACTCGATTTTACTTTTAATTCCAGCAAATCAAAATCGGATAAATTTTGAAGAATATTGCCTTGATCAAGCGTATCTGTGTAAGCAAAATTCTTTGCAGTAAACGTCATAGGAATATCTGCATCAAAACCTAAATCAATAGTACTAGATTTGGTGATGTGATTGCTATAGCCCGTAAATCCATTAGGATTCATGATTGCTCTTCCTTTGATATCGAAAAAGGTAGCAGGCATTCCTAAACATTCAACAATATCAGAATTACTCTTATTAATCTCAAATTCAGCTGTTTTTACCGTTCCACGTTCTGCAATACTAGGGCTAGGGAAAAGCATATCTTGCACATTCATTGGAAGTTTCTTACCTTTTTCATCTCTCGCGGTAATATCTAATTCTACTAAGAAAGGAATACCAAAAGAGTTATTTACAAAAATGTGCATTTTGGGATTTTCCATACGAATGCCACCTCCTAATTCAGCCAATTGACTTACGTCCAAACCGTTAATAGAAATATCGAAGGTATCCTTACCTAAATAACCATCTATATATTCGAACTTGGCGGTTGAGGCATTAAATTCAATATTTATGTTATCAGACGAGTCAAATAGCACAAGTCCTGCACTGGCCGTGATCTTGGTATTTACACTGAGCCGGAGCATGTTATATTCTTTAACTGGATTACTTCCCAAGAACAAATTAGCACCCGAAAGGTCAATCTGACTGTTCGTAGATCCTGTTGGAGCATTAATTTGTAGTGCATTAATTGCAGTTCCGTTGCGAGTTGCGTCAGGAAGTGCAATTCCTATATTTACCGCTGTGTTGATTGTCGAGGTTGTTTTGATAGGAAGTAACGCCGCACCAAATTCAATATTTCGAAGTCTCGCAGCTACACTTGGATCTGATAAATCAATACTAAGTGATTTTGTTGGTATAGTTTGAGCAGGTAAAATCGCCTTTCCTCCCACGCATTTTAAATTGCTGTAAGCAACATTAATATCAATTTTATCATTCAAATCAATAAAAACAGGACCGCTACTTTTAGAAATATCTGCCACGGGAACAGCATAGCCAAGGATATTGGTTAGTGTTCTGTTTGCCACATTAATACTGTCTTTTCGGATAGCATTTGCTGGAACATTTGAAAATGAAACGGTGCCCAATAAAACAGGACTTCCGCTGCTTGCTTTGTCGTATATTTTAATTTGCAAAGCTTTTAATACCGTTGGAAAGCCATTTCTTACGGTAAACACGAGGTGTCCTTTTGATAAATTAAGATATTCATAGTCGGTACTCTTGGCAAGTACGGTCATTGTCGACAAATCTGAGCTGAACGTAGGAAAGGTATCTGTCGTACCTGCAATCGCATTAATTTTAGCTCTATCGCTAGGAGATGCGTCTGTCAGAAGGTCGTTCAGGCTAACATCAGAATTTTTGTCTGCCCCTGTAATGGTCAATTCACCAATACTGAATTTGGATGAATTTTTACCTAGCGATACATCTTTCAGAATTTCATCTGCATTCATTTGAAATACAGAATCTTGTTTGTAGGTAAGTCTTATTAATCCATCTGGGTCATATTGTATTATACTATCTTGTTGAAACAAGTTACTAGCCACAACTCGTGCATTAGCGAGCGGGGTAAGTACCTCTGGTTTAATTTGGGTGTCGCTAAACTTGTCAAAACTAAAATCACTCTTTTTGCAAGAGACAATAGTGGACAATAGCGCAATTCCTAGTATCGGCAGGTATTTCATACGTATTAGATTTATGCTTGCAATTATATGACAATAAAATGTCACAGCACGGTTTTGTTACTATTTTTAAGTAAATTATTTCTATTTGTTAAACATTTAAAAAAAACGAATGTGTAAGGTTTTTTTTAACTCGCATTCCAAAATTAGCCTAATAAGAATAGGTGCAATTATAGATTATGCTTCTACACTCTATTTCATGTTAATTTGCCATCAGAAAAAGCAAGTACACATGTATTCATCACATAGTGCGTCAAAAGGGCATCCTAATAACAACAATTTGGCACTTAAAGTCATTCATTTTTAAAATCATTATGTTAGTTCAAACCTCTAGCTCAATTCCTCAAGCACAAAAATTGCCTGCAGATGGTCCTTGTATCTTCACCGGCAAAGCCGCCATTTACTTTGGCGACCACGAAGTTTTTGATGACCAAAAAGGCCATATACTTCTCAAAAATCAGCCTCTTGCCATATGTGATAAAACCGCTGGAGCTTTAGCATCGCTACACCGAGATGCTAGTTTTATTAGTGAATCTACTTTTCATTATGACGGCGGAGGTTGCTGCTAGTTACTTATTCTAGTATTCAATAAATCACCATGATATCTGTTTCAGAAGCACTTCAACTCATCGAAAAACACGCACCGTTTAATGCAACAAAAGTCAAACCGATCATAAAGACAATGGGTTTAGTTTTAGCAGAAGATGTGATTTCAGCTATCCATATGCCGCCCTTCAAACAGTCGGCAATGGATGGATACGCCTTTGCTCATTCTGACGGTGATTGTTACACCGTTGTGGGCGAAATACAAGCAGGTAGCGCAAGAAATGTATCTTTAAAACGGGGTGAAGCCGTGCGAATATTTACTGGTGCTCGCGTGCCAGATTCTGCAGATACCGTAATTATGCAGGAGCATGTTCATCGTCAAGGCAATCAACTAACTATTGAAATTTTACCCAATAAGTACGCGAATGTTCGTCCTATTGGAGAGCAAATAAATGCTGGAGAAATTGCGCTCACCAAAGGAGTTGAGCTAAATGAAGCAGCAATTGGATTTTTGGCAAGTATTGGTGCTACTAAAGTTAAGGTATTCAAAAGACCCAAAGTGAGCATACTCATCACCGGTAATGAATTACAGCAATCTGGAGATCAGCTTGAAGTTGGTCAAGTATACGAGAGCAACTCCATTACGCTCAAAATGGCATTGAAACGTCTGGGCATTAACAAGGTCAATACGGCTATGGTTGGAGATGACTTAGCACAAACTACTGAAGCTATAAAAAAATGTATCGCTCAATCCGATGTTGTACTAATATCTGGTGGTATTTCTGTGGGCGATTATGACTTCGTTCAGCAAGCATTGGAGGCTAATGGTGTTTCTGAAGTTTTTTATAAAGTAAATCAACGTCCAGGAAAACCCTTGTGGTTTGGCGTTAAAGATAAAACGAAGGTATTTGCCTTACCCGGAAACCCTGCATCAAATTTAAGTTGTTTTTATATCTATGTTCTGCCTTTACTAAAAGCACAACTGGGTCACCGGGATTGCCATTTACCCAGTGGGGAGGCTTTTGCTGCTGATGATATTGACAATAAATCAGGTAAAACACTATTTTTAAAAGGTATGGTAGAGAATGAACAAGCAACTCTCCTATCTGGGCAAGCATCATCTATGCTAAAATCATTTGCAGTGTGTAATGCGATTTTGGTGATTCCTTCCCACGTAACATTCATTCAAAAAGGAGAAAAAATAACCTACTTAAAATTGTAAAGTGGAACTACTTAAGCCCGGTATCTTGTTTATGTTCATGAGTATTTTGCTCGTAGTGGCATTTTTATACGCGAGTGTAGGTCATGGAGGCGCAAGCGGATATTTGGCACTTATGGCACTATTCTCTCTCCCCGTAATGAGTATGAAGCCAACTGCATTGCTGCTCAACGTATTTGTTTCAGGCGTATCCTTTTGGTTTTTTAAAAAGAACAATCATTTTAAGTGGAATCTATTTTATCCCTTCGCCGTTACGTCCATCCCCATGGCATTTTTAGGCGGATATATTTCCATTGATGCCGGCCTTTATAAAAAAATATTAGGTTTCTTTTTAGCCATCGCTATTCTACGAATGCTCAATATTTTTGGCACAGAAAAGAACAAAATCGTACCATCTAGTATCACAGGATCACTGATTATCGGATCTGCCATTGGTCTCTTTTCTGGAATGATTGGTATTGGAGGCGGAATTATATTAAGTCCTCTTATTATCTTACTTGGATGGGGTAATATGAAGCAAGCTGCTGCTGTTTCTGCATTGTTTATTTTCGTCAATTCTCTTGCAGGAATAACGGGCTTTATTATTCAAGGCAAGCAAATACCTTTGGAAGTCTGGTATTTTATGCCTGTTGCACTGTTAGGTGGGAGTTTAGGAGCTTTATATGGAAGTCGAAAATTTAACATTAACACGCTTAAGTATTTGCTTGCAGGTGTATTGGTAATAGCAACGGTCAAACTTTTTTTAGTATAAAAAATGAGAATTACATATTTCGGAGAACTAGCAGATATAACAGGTAAAACTACCGAAGAACTGATGATAAAAGGAGAAACATTGCACGAAGTAATTTCCTATTTGTCAAACACCTACAACCTAACATCCAATGACTTTTATGTCGCTATAAATCAGAAGTTGGTGGCGATGGATAAAGATATTCATTTGAATGAATATGATGAAGTTGCCCTACTCTCACCCTTTGCCGGAGGATAAATGGTAGATAGCAGATATACACGACAAATGACACTTCCCCAAGTTGGAGAAAGCGGGCAAGAGAAATTAGTGCAAGCCCGCGTATTAATCGTAGGTGCGGGTGGCCTTGGTAACGCTGTTCTTCCTTACCTAGCCTCATCAGGAATTGGAACGTTAGGTGTTATAGATGGCGATGCGGTGAGCTTGTGTAATTTACACAGACAAGTTTTGTTTTCTGAAAGCGATATAGCATTGTCTAAGTCAGAAACTGCCTGTAAAAAGCTAAGCATACAATTTCCAGCTATTGAATTTAAATCCTATTCTGAATTTCTAACTGGACAAAATGCCTTAGCGATTTTTAGAGATTACGACCTAATAGTAGATGCAACAGATGCCATAGATGCTAGGTTTTTAATAAATGATGCAAGTATATTGACGAATAAACCATTTGTCCATGCTTCCGTGTATCGTTTTCAGTTTCAAGTAGCGGTATTCAATGCCTACCAATCGGGTTCATACAGGTGTTTGTACCCATTGTCGCCAACAAATAGTCAATCGTGTGCAGAAGCAGGTGTAATGCCAACCACGGTGGCAATGGCGGGTTTATATCAAGCTAATGAAGTGTTAAAGTTCTTTCTAAAAATCGGTCAATTGCTCACCAATGAAATGGTATTGGTAGATACTTTGACCAATAGACAGACTCATTTTGCCTACGATACCCAACACCATGATTTTATTACTCCATCATTTTTTGCACGAACCTATGCACCCATAGAAAAAATAAGGCTTGAGCAAACGAAACAAATCGGCATCTTTTTAGATGTGCGCAATGACGGAGAACTTCCGTTCATCACTTTAGAAAACTATTTGCGTATTCCGTTGGCTTCTTTAGCTATTCAGCTCTCTTTAGTACCTAGAAATAAAGAAATTTATATATTTTGCCAGAGTGGTAATCGAAGCATTGATGCACACCACATATTAATAGAAAATGGCTACACCAATGTGTATTGCCTTCACGAAACCGCAGCACAAATCAACCAAGTAAATAGTCAAATAAGCTAAGCTATGTCAGATAAAAAAAAGGTATTCATAGACGGAGAGATTACGCCAGATTTTGTAGCAAGTGCCATTGCCAAGCATCAGTCAAAAACAGACATTGGTGCTCATACTATATTCTTAGGGCAGGTGAGAGCAGATGTAATTGAAGGACAAACTGTAAGTGCGATTGAATTTTCGTGTTACGAAGAAATGGCTGATCCTATTTTGTATATCATCAGAGAAGAAACGTTTCAGAAATTTGATTTGAGTTGCATGCACATCTATCATAGCTTGGGCAAGGTAAATGTGGGAGAGATTTGTTTTTTTGTGTTTGTATCTGCTGCACACCGTCCTCAGGTATATGAGGCTACAGAGTATATTGTAGATAGAATAAAAAAAGAGGTGCCTATCTTTGGCAAGGAAATCTTTGAAACGGGAGATTACCAATGGAAGAAGAATAAATGATTGACATAACCCACAAATCAAACACGCTTCGTGTGGCTACAGCACAGGCTGTGGTAAAAGTGAGTACGCCAGATACTATTGCAGCTATTAGAAATAATACAGTGCCTAAAGGTGATGTATTTGCGATGAGTAAAGCTGCCGGATTGCTTGGCGTTAAAAAAACACCAGAACTCTTACCCGATTGTCATCCAATGCCCATTGAATATACGGGAATAGAATATAGTATAGATGGCTTGGAGATAACCATTAGCGTAACGATCAAAACCATCTACAAAACAGGTGTAGAAGTGGAAGCTATGCATGGCGCTAGTATAGTCGCCTTAAACATGTATGACATGCTAAAACCAATAGATAAAGGCATTGAGATTCACCATATTAAACTCCTCGAAAAAAAAGGGGGTAAAAGCTCCTATCCTATCGCCGATGTTTCTCATCTAAAGGCCGGTATTGTAGTTTGTTCTGACTCCATTTCTGCAGGAAACGGAAAGGATACTTCTGGTCAAATCATACAAGAACGGATACTTAATTTCGGTGTAGCTCAAGCTGATGTGCGAATAATACCGGATGATTTTGAAAAGATACAAAGCACAGTTACTGCATTAGTGCAAACATATAATGTGATAATACTAACGGGTGGCACTGGTTTGTCTGAACGCGACGTAACTCCTGAGGCTATTATACCATTGTTAGACAAACGTCTTATTGGCGCTGAAGAAACGCTTCGCAGGTATGGTCAAGAACGAATGCCGTATGCTATGTTGTCGCGCAGTGTGGTTGGAACTATTGGAAGATGCTTGGTGTTAGCATTGCCAGGATCAAGCAAAGGTGTAGCAGAAAGTTTAGACGCTGTCTTCCCAGCGCTATTTCACAGTTTTAAGGTGTTAGATGGAGAACGTCACTTATGACAAAAGTTAGTGCTACATTAACAGATAGCTTTGGGCGAGAGCATAATTATTTACGTATTTCACTTACCGAGAAATGTAACTTGAGGTGTACATATTGTATGCCCGAAAATGGCGTAGTATTATCTCCTCAATCTCAACTTATGACTGCTGACGAGGTATTCCAAATTGCAGCATTATTTGTTCAAAACGGAGTTGATAAAATAAGGCTAACCGGTGGAGAACCTTTGCTAAGAAAAGACTTTGCAGAGATTTTAACATCTCTGTCTACCTTGCCCGTTAACCTATCCATTACCACCAATGCAATATTGGTAGACCGCCACATTGAAACGTTCAAATCGTGTGGCTTAAAAGACATTAACGTAAGCCTTGACACGCTCAATTCCACAAAATTTAATGCCATAACCAAAAGAGATCAGTTTAGTAAAGCAATGAGCAATATAGAACTACTTATACAGGAGGGTTTTATGGTAAAACTAAATGTGGTTCTTATGAAAGGTTTTAATGACGATGAGATTATTGATTTCATAAATTACACACGTGACAAACCGATTACTGTGCGTTTTATTGAATTTATGCCTTTTGATGGAAACAATTGGGATAAGTCAAAATTGGTGACTTTTGATGAGGTATTAACGGCTGTAAATTTACACTATACAGAGGTGGGTGTTGAATCTATACCCAACGAGAAAAACTTCACGGCAAGAAACTATAGAATTAAAAATTACAAAGGCAGTTTTGGTATCATTAGTACGGTAACGAACCCTTTTTGTGATGCGTGTAATCGTATTAGACTTACGGCCAATGGCAAATTAAAAAACTGCCTTTTCTCCACCGGAGAAACATCTTTATTAGAAACATTTAGACAAGGAAAATCTATAGTAGGATTAATACAGCAAGCACTTCACCAGAAGAAAGCCGTGCGGGCAGGAATGACTGAGTTAGAAGATTTTGAAAATTTGGAAAACCACCATAATCGGAGTATGATTACCATCGGTGGGTAAAAATTTATGTTTGAAAGCCCAAAAAAGGTGACACTTTTTTGAGTTATCTTACCCCATTAATACGTTCTACCAAAGGCTGCTTTTTAACAAAGGCACCATTTCAGAGCCCATGAGTTCAATACACTTCATTAATTTTTGGTGATCTTTTACAGCGTCCATTTGGAAGGTAATTCGCTCTATGCCACCCAAGGCTTCACTATGTCGCCAAATTTTGTCCACTATCTCTTTTGGCTCTCCTACTAATAAAGCTCCTGTTGCCGAATTTTGCGCATCAAATCCTTCTTTGGTAACGGTTGCAAAACCTCGTTCGCTTCCTATTTTATCAAACATTTTCTTATAGCCGGGATAGAAATCGGACACGGCGTCATGCGTAGTTTTACCCACAAATCCTAGTGAGTGAAGACCTACTTTCGTCGTGGATTGCTCAAATCCTGATTGTTGAGCGGCATCATAGTAAAGATTAAGTAAAGGCCTAAAACGATGAGTCTCCCCTCCTATTATGGCTACCATAAGCGGTAAACCAAGATTTCCAGCGCGTACAAATGAGGCTGGCGTACCTCCTACACCCACCCAAATGGGTAACTTATCTTGGTGCGGTCGTGGATAAACCGCTTGATTGTGGAGCGCAGGTCTAAATTGTCCTGACCAGTTCACGATTTCGTTGTCTCTTAGTTGCAAGAGAAGATCCAGTTTCTCCTCAAATAACGCATTGTAATCGTTCATATTTAGTCCGAATAGCGGAAATGCATCCGTAAAAGAACCTCTTCCGGCAACTATCTCGGCACGTCCTTCTGAAAGCAGATCTAACGTAGCATAGTTTTGAAAAACCCGCACAGGGTCAGAAGCGCTCAAAACCGTAACTGCACTTCCCAGTCGTATAGTTTTAGTTTTGGCAGCGGCCGCGGCCAAAATCATGGAAGGTGCCGAGTCTAAAAAATCTTTGCGATGATGTTCTCCAATGCCAAAATAGCTCAACCCTGCTTGGTCGGCTAGTTCAATCCTTTCTAGTAACTCGCGTATTGATTTTGCGCTATCTGCTTTATTATCGGGCGATGCTGCGAAGCTATCTATACCTAATTCCATAGCGTAAAATTAACCTTTTTTTAAGAGGGTATATATGCTTAGTTGTATATAATTTGAGGGACAGCACGCTATAGGAATCGTCTAAAAGAATTGCCTTACAAGCGATTTAGGTTAAGCTAGAAGCGAAAAACGACCTATTAAATAGAAAAATATGCCTACAAAAACTACGACGCGTCAGGCATGCTGACTGAGTTTTGAATTACTATTAGTTCGGGATTCAGTCTAAACCATTTAATACGTTTATCTACTGGATCGTGGGTTTCTATAAAAACAGTATCTAATGAAACATCCAACCTAAACGCCAAGAGAAGTTTAATCTCTTTTATGCACTGCTCCCGTCGATTTTTTAAGGCAGCATAACTCATCTTCTCATCGTTCTCAAAAACATCATTCAATTGATTCAGATTTACAAATTCGTTACTTTTATTTAGGAACATCCTAATGCATTCCCTTGTTTTTCCTTCAAAATAATCCTCGATACGTTTATTGTTTAAATAGTATTCATTGTTTATTTTAACAATTTTGGTATCTGCCATTATACGATTTTTAGGATGGCTGGATAGGACCTTTTTTAGTTTTTTATTCCCAAAAAGAATTTCTGGAGTGGTAAATACTTTAAAGAAAATTAAAAAAATTAATATCGTTTTTGAAAGTAAAGAAACAACAGCAGGCAAGCCATCTTTGTATGCCAAATCGAAAGAAAAATGTACAAAAGCCCTGGTGTATGCGAGCAGACATAAAATATAAAAAAAGGCAACCCAATTCTTTATGAGGTTATACTGTTGTTCAGACTTTAAGTCCTGATTTCGTTTTTGGTAAAAATTCTTCAAAAAAAGTGTAGTAAGCACGAAATAAATCACGATGTAACTACCAACGTTAACCTTAAGAACCGCTTGAAAAGTATCTT
>CAMDCQ010000068.1 GCA_945890595.1 Chitinophaga pinensis | reverse complement strand
AGACGCAACCTCAAAACTAGGTACACATTTTTGACAAATATAACGTTTATGGGGATTTTCAACACGAGTTGAAAAATAGGTTTATCCTTTCAGAATGGTCCTTATGTCCATCAGCACTCCGTAGTTCTTGGCATAAAGTTGATCTAGGTTTTGTGCAAATAGTTCATTGGGCTCTCTGAGCATATACGCTGTGTTATATACCCCATTATTTAATTTTGGTAGTTTGTCAATAGCATTGCTGCTGTATCCTACCCACGTTTTTTTACCCCACAAAACAGTTATAGAGTTTAAAACCCATTTTTGAGTGCGGGGTATTATACTAAGCACAGGAGAGAGAATAATTGCTAAAAGGGCAAGTGAAATATCAAAAATCCGTTTCTGTGATCGATACTCTTGTTTACTTAAGTTGAGTTCTATTTGTTCTCCAAAATATAAACCGTTAGCATTTTTAGAATGGCTTCCTATTACAAAATTACTGTCTGCAGGCAAGGTATAATAGTTTACATGTGGTCCTATTTTGGTCATTAGCTGCATAGTACGTTCTGCGGTTATATTGTTAGTGCTAAATATGATCTCATTGACGTCATATATTTTGACAATTTCTTGCAGCTGATTTACTCGACCAAGCCAGTTTGTACTATCTTTTTCACCATCATTTACATAGCCTAATTGCTGGTAGTTTTGATTATAGCTATGGAGCAACTGAGTTACCTTATTCCAATTCTTTTTATCGCCTACGAGAATACTCTTGGTATTGTTCCTATGACTAAAATTAAGAGTATGGTACTTTAAGAAGTGCAATGCAGTGCGCCAGGCAAATAAGATAGCTGCTACGACCAAAGTGCCAAATAAAATTATTCCTCTGCTGTACCGCAATGAGTTAGGTAAAAAGCCATAGATGATAGAAATGAGTGCGGTGCCAATAAGCAAAGCCTGTATCATCTTACTAAAATCCCATCGATTTCGGTAGCTTCCCAAAAACCACATACTCATAATCCATGTTGCTGTGTAATAAGGAATATGGATAGTTACCATCTCAATAGGATACATCTCGTTGCCTCTTTTAATGTGCTCTTCCCAATAGCCCTTTAGCCAATATACGGACATAAAAATTAAAATTGCTTCTACGACGGGCATCCAATATTTTTGAACTGTATTTACCCCAAGTGCAATGGCCGCTCTCGCATATATGGCCGTATTAATAAATAGTTTGAATAGGTTTTTGTTATTGCCGGTGTAATGTTTCTCTGCAAAAATGATCATTGCCTTGTAGAAAACGCGCACATAATTAATGCTTTGTTTCTTGGTGCTTTCTCCTTTGTAATGGATGATACTTGTTTCGGCAAAGTAATAGTTTTTCCAACCGTCTTTGGTTATTCGGTAACTTAGGTCGATGTCTTCTCCGTACATAAAAAAAGTCTCGTCCAATAAGCCAACTTGATCTAAGGTTTCTTTGCGCAATAACATAAATGCACCAGCAAGCACGTCTACTTCATTATTCTCATCATCTGGCAAGTACCCCAAGTGGTATTTGCCAAATTTTTTAGATTTCGGAAACACTTTATTTAGCCCAATCATTTTATAAAGAGCTACTTCTGGAGTAGGAAGACCTCGTTTACTTTCAGGTAAATATTTGCCTTGCCCGTCTACCATGTGTACACCGCAACCACCAAGATCTGGCTTACTATCTGCATACGCAAGTAATTTGGTAAAGCAGTTTTCAGGAACGATGGTGTCGGGATTTAAAAGTAAAACATATTCGCCAGTACTCACTTTTATGGCCTGGTTATTAGCCGTACTGAAGCCGACGTTGTCCTGGTTGGCAATAAGTTTCACCTCAGGAAATAGAGCTCTTACCATTTCATTGGAGCCGTCTACAGAATTATTGTCTACGACAAAAATCTCAACATCAACGCCTTGTATGGCGTTTTGTACAGACTTAAGGCACTGCTCTAGGAAGTGCTTTACATTGTAGTTTACTATGACTATTGAAAGTTTCAAACTAAATGGCAAACATACGTAAATCAAAAGTGTTATATGACATTAGGTTTTATGCCATCGTACTTTAAAAAATTATTTGCTCAGCTGCAAGAAGAGGATTTTTCGTATGCTCAGGAAATTAAGCGCAAGGAAGGTTTTGCGGATGATATGTGTCATAATTACCCCAAGATAAATGATTTACTTATCTATCTCCAAACGGAATGGGAGGCTGCCAAAACGGCAAATGAAAATATCTCTACCTATGTTATCAATCGTCAAGACGCTGCAGGTATTATCATAAAAGTAGGTCAACAGCCTAATCTTGATATTCATCATTACTTTATCGACTACATAAAAAGTCAACTCCAGATAGACGATTACATCGTGCATGCCAACAAACATACTGCACAACGTATAAGCGGTGCTACTCAAGAATCTTGGTTTTATTTTTTGAAAGCAAAACCTTCCTTTGTAGAAGGAAAATATGCACAGCGATATGGCAACGTAATAATAGAGTTAAAAAAAGATGCTAAAAATGCGGTACAGTTTAAATTGCAATGCAACTATTACACAGGGTTTAATTACCAGGTACCGATTGACTTTCAGGAATTTTTAGCCAATCTCTAAGAGTTCCCCAGCTCAACGAGTCTAAATATTTTATTCGTTTGTAATAGCGTGTGAGGTTAACTTCGCAGTGTTTGTGCAAATGAGTTTTCAAAATCCTACTTTTCTTTGGGCATTACTGCTGTTAGCCATACCGCTTATCATTCATTTGTATAATTTTAGGCAGTATAAAAAAGTAATCTTTAGCAATTTAGCGATGCTTAAAGAGATTCAAACACAGAGTAGTAAGACCAGACAAATCAAAAAGTGGCTAATTCTTGCGACGCGTATGTTGGCACTAGCGTGTCTTATTTTAGCTTTTGCCCTACCTTTCATCCCTTCTAACGTAACTCAATCGGGTAGGCAATTAGTTAGTATATATATTGATAATTCAGAGAGTATGCGTGCCGATGGCGAGAATGGTCAGCTGTTTGAAAATGCCAAAACTACGGCGCGAGAAATTGTACAGAATTTATCTCCAGATGCGGAAATCCAAATTCTAAATAATGATCTCAGTCCATACGCAAGCCAAGTGCACACTCCCGAAAATGCCATAAAACTCGTAGATGACATGGCAATCTCTTATTATCCAAACGACTTTTCTAAGATAGTCCAAAAAATAAGCACTAAATATAATAACGAAGGGTATGCATCCCAGCATACATTCGCTATAAGTGATTTTCAGCAGCGTAAAAAGGATGAACAAACTAAGATTGACAGTAATTTAACGCTGCATATCATAAAAACACTTCCAGAGAATTTTCAAAATATAAGTATCGATTCGGTATGGCTTGAGGAGCCTGTTGTAAAACCACAAAGTCCTATAAAACTGAGAGTGAAGGTCATAAATAATGGAGATGAAGTGATAGAATCTTCCACATTGGTGCTCAAGATAAATGGAGTGCAGCAAGGTGTAGAGAGTTTTGGCCTGCAAGCAAAGGAAACCAAAATAAGAGCCGTAGCTTTTTCAAGCTCTCAAAAAGGTTGGATCGAAGGAGATGTTAGTGTAAATGATGTTCCTGTAGTTTTTGATAACGTCTATCACTTTGCTTTACGACTAAAACCTAACATCAACATACTGCAAATAGGTGAGGCGTCCATTGCGATTGCTAAAATTTTTAAGAATGATCCTATTTTTAAACTCACTTCGGCACTTGAAGGGAGTGTAGACTATGCTTCTTTTGCGAAGTTTGATTTTATTATCCTAAACGAACTTCATGATATAGGAAGTGGCCTATCAGAACAGCTCAAACAATTCGCCGAAAAAGGAGGTGTTGTAGCCATCATTCCTGCAAAGCAAATCGGTAATTACGGTGCTGTGAATAGTATCTTAGGTATGGCTAGCTATGGTGTGATGGTTAAAAAAGGAATAACGATTAAACCAGAAGATATAAAGCAGCCTTTTATCAAAGATGTATATAAAAAAATACCGCAAAATAGCATATTGCCCAAGGTCATAGAATGTTATAATCTTCAAGTTTCGGGCGTGAGTCAGGCCCTATTTTCGTTAAAAGATAATTCGCCTGTTCTGCTACGGGGAAGACTAGGAGCGGGCAGCGTATTTCAATTTGCAATGCCCATGGATAAAGCCTATAGCAACATGGCACAACATGAGTTGTTCGTACTAAGTATGCTCAAAATGTCATTTAGCCGTAGTGAAAAGCAACAACTAGCCTATCCAATGTTTGGTACAAGTGCAATACCTATTGAGGGGGTAAGCACTGCTGAGAATACCCTATCATTGGTGTCACCAACTAAATCTGTACTGGTAGAAAGTGCTTTAAACAAAGGCGGATACCGGTTTTGGCTTAATAATGAATTGAACGAGGCAGGTGTGTACAGTTTGCGAGATAAAAATAACATAGAACAGGCGAAAGTAGCTTTAAACGTAAGCAGGCAGGAGTCCATTCAGCGGTATGCTACTAAGGAAGATTTAAATGATTCTTGGGGTGGAGCAAAACTTGATTTTATGACTACTGCTTCAGCATCTATCAAAAATGTAGCCGGCAAACTCCAGAGCGGAACACCGCTGTGGAAACTCTTCGTACTACTTTGTTTGATATTTCTGCTTATAGAGATACTTTTGCTAAGATTCTTAAAATCATAACCACGCGTGCCAAAATCGTACCTCATACACAATGCCACGCTCATCCAACATGGGCATGCATACCATTTAACTCCAATCGATATCCTAATAACAGATGGTATCATAACTGCTATAGGTAAGGGAATAAAATCTGATGCCGAACACATAACTGGGGAAGAAATCTTTGTTAGTGCAGGTTGGGTGGATACCAGGTGTCACCTTACAGACCCAGGTAATGAGCATAAAGATACACTGGCCCATTTGCTAGACACGGCTAGTGCTGGAGGATTTACTAAGATAGTAACCTTGCCCCACAGTGAGCCTGTAATATCTGACAAATCACTGGTGAAGTATGTTATACAATCAGGAAAAAATCATACGGTAGACATTAGACCTACCGGCGTTTTGTCCTCTACAGACAATCCGGAAAATCTAGCCGAACTGTATGATATGCACACCGCTGGAGCCGTTGCTTTTACCAATGGAGATCATAAAGTAAGTAATGGCTTGCTTAAAAAATCATTGCTTTACGTAAAACCGTTTGGGGGTAGAATTATGACACATCCAAGTGATAAGTCGCTAGAACATCATGGGATGGTAAATGAAAGTGAAACAACAGTTCATACCGGACTAAAAACAAGCCCTGCGCTGGCAGAATATATCCAACTTAAAGAGCATATAGAGGTAGCAAAGTATTGCGATGCTCCGGTGCATTTCAGTACCATATCGTGTAAAGAATCAGTTGAGATAATAAGAAATGCAAAAAAAGAAGGTTTGCAAATCACTTGCGATGTAGCCATAGCTAACTTATGTTTTACCGATAAGGAAGTACTCAACTTTGATGAAAACTTTAAATTATACCCGCCATTGCGCACAGAAGAGGACCGACTTGCGCTTATTCAAGGAGTAAAAGACGGCACCATCGATGCGATTTGTAGCAATCACGCTCCACAAAACATTGAGAATAAAGAGTTGGAGTTTGATTATGCCGATTATGGCGCCTTAACGCTTCAGTTACTTTATGTTTGGTACATACGCTATCTAAGTTCAGAACTTGAACTATCTCTATTTGTGAATGCACTCACCACAAATGCTAATGCCTGCATTCAAGAGAATTCACCTAAAATAGAGGTGGGATCAGTTGCCAATCTTACGGTATTTGATTCAAAAGCAACTTGGGTACTTGATGCTTCGTCTAATAAATCGTTGTCTAAAAATTCACATCAATATAACCAAACCTTAAAAGGAAAAGTAGTTGCGGTGTTTAATAATAATCACACTCATTTAAATAAATAAAAAATGTTAGAACAATACAAACCCGCATTAAAACAAGGAGTTATCATGACTATTATAGGTCTGCTTATCTTCTTTATCACCTACGCAATTGATCCTTTATTTCTTGCCAAACCAAGGGGTTGGATGGTTTTAATAGTGGTCAATATGCTAGCATTGCCCATTTATTTTTTACTAATGGGAGCTAAGGCTTGTAAGCCAAATTTCAATTATTATTCATTCGGCAAAGCATTTAATGCTGCATTCTTTACCGGTGTTGTTGCTGCGGTTCTTACCTTAGCTTTTAATGTAGTGTTTGTAAATCTGATAGATACAAACTGGGAAGCCGAAATGGCGGAAGAGGTATTAAATAGCACAGAAGCTTTTATGGAAAAAATGGGTGCCCCTCAAGATGCCATTGATAAAGCTATGGAGGATGCCAAATCTCAAGCAGCGAATAAGCCAAAAGGCTTTATGGCTCAACTTCAGTCTACAGGTGGTGGGCTTTTGTGGTACGCTGTAATTGCACTTATCATTGCTCTAGTACAACGCGATAAAGAGCCTAAGGATAGTCTCGTAACAGAGTAGTATTTTGGATATTTCTATTGTTATACCGTTGCTGAATGAGGCAGAATCACTGCCTGAATTGCATGCTTGGATAAAGCGTGTAATGGATAAGCATAAATTAAGCTATGAAGTTATCTTTATAGATGATGGTTCCACAGACGAATCTTGGAGTATTATCGAGCAGCTTAAAAATTCATTTTCGGAAGTAAAAGGGCTTAAATTCCGAAGAAACTATGGGAAGTCGGCGGCACTTAATGAAGGATTTGCCTTGGCACAAGGAGATTCTGTATTTACAATGGACGCAGACTTACAAGACAGCCCGGATGAACTTCCAGCTATGCATAAAATGCTTTGGGAAGAAGGCTTTGATCTGGTAAGCGGCTGGAAACAAAAAAGGTATGATCCCATTACCAAGACGCTCCCTACTAAGTTGTACAATTGGGCTACCCGCAGAATGAGTGGTATTTTTTTACATGACTTTAATTGTGGGCTAAAAGCATACAAAAATGAAGTAGTAAAAAGTATAGAAGTATACGGAGAGATGCATCGCTATATCCCCGTAATGGCGCATAGAGCAGGATATAAAAAAATAGGGGAGAAGGTAGTTCAGCACCAATCACGTAAATATGGCACGACTAAGTTTGGCCTCAGCCGTTTTGTACGTGGTCCGTTAGATTTATTGAGTATTATTTTTGTGTCTAAATTTGGAAAAAGACCGATGCATTTTTTTGGCTTTTGGGGCGCTATAGCGTTCGTACTGGGTTTTAGTCTTACGGCTTTTGTGCTAATTCAAAAGTTTATTGCCTTAGCAAACGGGATGAGACATACATTAGTGGCAGATAATCCATTGTTTTATTTGGCGTTAACCATGCTAATAGTGGGTTCACAGTTGTTCATGGGCGGATTCTTAGCAGAAATGATTAGTCGAAATGCTCTCAATAGAAATCAATATGAGATTTCTGAACGTATTGGCTTTTGAACAAATCCATTGTCATAATAGGTTCAGCATACCCGCTGCGTGGTGGCGGTATTTCTACTTTTAATGAATTGCTTGCAACTAAACTGCAGGAGGCAGGGCATCAGGTTAAAATTATAACTTTTAGTCTTCAATATCCCTCATTTCTATTTCCGGGTAAATCTCAATACGCAACTGAACCAAGGGCAGAACACTTAACAATTGAAGTTTTGCTCAATTCCATAAATCCTATTAGTTGGTACAACGTGGGCAAGCAAGTCCAGTTAGAAGCACCCGACTTGGTAATTTTTAGGTATTGGACTCCATTTATAGCTCCCTGTTTAGGAACGGTAGGTCGGCTTATTCATCAAAACAAAAAAACTAAAATAGTCACAATCGCAGATAATATTATTCCGCATGAAAAGAATATTGTCGATAAACCGCTAACATCCTACTTCCTGAAATGCTCAGACGTATTTGTTACTATGAGCAGGTCTGTTTTAGAAGACTTGAAAAAATTTAACATTCGTAAAGCCGCGGTGTACAATCCCCACCCCATGTACGAGAACTTCGGAGTTGAGATGACCAAACAAGATGCGCGTACTAATCTAAAATTAGATGCTTCGGGTAAGTATCTGCTCTTTTTTGGTTTTATTCGAAAATACAAAGGACTTGATATATTGCTCCAGGCATTTGCAGACAAACGAATTCAAGATGCAGGCATAAAACTGATCATCGCCGGAGAGTATTATGACAAGCCAGACGAATATGAAGCTATTATTAAAGAAAATTCGCTGCAAGACGCTGTCATTCAAGTGAATGATTTTATCCCAGATAGCGAGGTGAGTACTTATTTCTGCGCGGCAGATATGGTTGTACAAACCTATAAAACAGCTACACAAAGCGGCGTGACTCAAATAGCATACTATTATAATAAGCCAATGTTAGTTACAAATGTAGGTGGCTTAGCAGAGCTTGTTCCCGATCAAAAAGTAGGTTATGTTACCACAACAAGCGTTACCGAAATAGCGGATGCTATCTTTGATTTTTATCAAAACAAAAGAGAAGCTGCATTTGTAAATAACATAAAAGTAGAGCGAGAACGATTTACGTGGGATAGTATGATAGAAAAACTGCTTAAGGTGGCAGATCTATAAGGCTGTAAATAGATTTTAAAACGTACTCTCGAAAGCACCTAAATCTGGACTGCCTTTTCGCGGTCTGCTATAATAGTCATCTAATATAGGAGGTGAGAGCAAAATGCCTTTGTCCTTAGCCGCGGATGCAGTGTCCAAGTCAAAATTATATTTATCAATCTGTATAAAATTAGGGTTTTTATCGATCACATTATTAAACAATGGATTGGCAAAAAAGGACCTTTTCGTTTTTATTAGATTATAGTTTATATAAGAACTAGTATCAAAATAGGTTGGGTTAAAATCAACGTCTGCATATATCTCTCCATCTGTTCTAGTGCCGTAAATGATATTATTGATAAATTGGTATTTTAAATTATAGCGTTCTAAAATAGCTCCCGTTAGTTCATCCCTTCTTACATTAAGGTATACAAAGGTTTCATCTTGTCTTCCTGAAGTGGTCGTGCTATAAAAGGTACTGTTTTTCACGGAGTAGTCTCCGCCGTTCTGTCCAAAAAAGGTAAATCTGCCACAGTTTACACTTACGGTGTTTTCTACCACTATGGTGCTTCCCCTTCCACTAATGCCATCCACGCTCATATTGCGTATCATCGTTTTTTTAATGGTAACATTGGGTTGTCCTGCCTTACCCGAACTCGAATCACAATAAATTCCTGCGGTACCATTCTTTAGTATGCTGTGCTCCACTTGATTGCCGTAACTCGGGTGGCTAATCCATATCCCGCCCCATTGGCCAGCTGTTTCTTCCCAAGCGGGTTGTAGCCTATCTCCCTGTATAATAATAGGTTCATCTTTGGTCCCTTTCATATCCAGTTGACCTTCCACAAAAAGCCAACTCGCTGGAGCAAAATGGATTTTCATGTTTTTGGCAATCGTAAGTTTGGCTCCTGGTTTAACATAAAAATATCCGTAAACTACAATGGGTAGTTTGTCATTGGCCCAGGTGGTGTCTTTATCTATACTGTCTCTAAAAAAATAATGAGCATCTTGCCCCCAGCCAATCAGCATAGTCTTACTTTCCTTACCGTTTGTGGTATAAATAATAGAATCTCTGATAATCAATGGATTAAAATCAGGGCTATTGTTATTTGGGTCTGGATGTACTTCAACAAAAAGAAAAATACTGTCTTTTGGCAGTATTTCCACATCATTAAAACGGTAACCAGGCTCCCCGTCCACATTCAATCTAAAGTGAGAATTTGCGCCACCTGCCAGTTGGATAGAAGTACGAATACTCTCATTGTACGGATTGTGTACTAATATTTGTTTGGTTACTGATCGTGGTTTTTGGAGGCTTACTTTCGTAAATACGGTGTCAAACCACAAGGTGTCGGCGTTCACTTTCACGGTATCGTTTAGGTTAAATTTATCCTTTCGACACGAAGTGTTAGTAAGGTAAAATGCCATCAAAAGCACTAAATATGGGGTTAATTGCTTCAAGTGTTTAAAACGCTTTAGGCAAAGGAAATATTTTATTCGGAGTATTCACTTTTATTCATTCGTAAATCTTACCTAAGAATCCTTTTTTAGCTTGAGGTATGACTCATTTATATAGATATAAGAAAAATAAATGTTTAAATCACAACGGTCTTGTTCATCTTTGAAAGAATTATAATCAGAAATCAAACAAGTATGAAGAAATTATTTTTACTCACCTTACTAGCTACCGTTGCCATATCGTGCAACAAAAGTGGCGATGCAAGTCAAGATGAAGGCGGATGTCCGTTTGGATTTGATGGCATGAAAAAACATAACGATGCAAACGATAACCAAGATTGGTGGCCTAACCAATTAGATTTATCCATACTTCGACAACATTCAGACCTCTCTAACCCTATGGGCGAAGATTTTGACTACGAAGCGGCGTTCAATAGTCTTGATTATTATGCATTGAAAGAAGATATTAAAAAAACACTTACAGAATCTAAAGACTGGTGGCCAGCAGACTATGGGAATTACGGGCCACTATTTATACGTATGGCTTGGCACAGTGCGGGAACCTATCGCACAGGCGATGGAAGAGGTGGTTCTCGTGAAGGTCAACAACGATTTGCCCCATTAAACAGCTGGCCTGATAATGCTAACCTGGATAAAGCAAGGAGGTTACTTTGGCCTATCAAGCAAAAGTACGGCAACAAAATTTCATGGGCAGATCTGATGGTACTGTCAGGAAACGTAGCGCTAGAGTCTATGGGTTTTAAAACCATAGGATTCTCAGGTGGTAGAAGAGATGTTTGGGAGCCAGCAAAAAATGTGTACTGGGGTTCTGAAAAAGAAATGTTGGATAATAAACGATATACCAAAGATGGGACACTTGAAAAACCACTGGCTGCGGTTCAAATGGGTCTTATTTATGTTAATCCAGAGGGACCTAACGGCAACCCGGATCCAGTAGCAGCAGCAAAGGCAATTCGTGAAACATTTGGTCGTATGGGTATGAATGATGAAGAGACCGTTGCGCTTATCGCTGGTGGTCATACCTTGGGCAAAACTCATGGTGCAGCTCCAGGTTCACATTTGGGTGCAGCGCCAGAAGGTGCGGATATTGAAGAACAAGGACTTGGATGGAAGAATAATCACAAGTCAGGTAAAGGTCCGGATGCTATTACTTCAGGTTTAGAAGTAATCTGGACTCAATCACCTACAAAATGGAGTCAAGGCTATTTCAAAAGTTTATTTGAAAACGAATGGGAACTTACTAAAAGTCCAGCAGGAGCGCATCAATGGGAAGCAAAAAATGCAAAAGTGCAATTTCCGGATGCATTTGATTCTAAAAAGTATCACAACCCTACCATGCTAAC
>CAMDCQ010000067.1 GCA_945890595.1 Chitinophaga pinensis | reverse complement strand
AAAGGCTCATTACACAACCATGAGTCTATTCAAGATGGTAAGCAAGTTGCCCTGGGTAAGAACCGCCTTTCAGTTTGCGGCAAACCCTATTGTAATAGATGGCCTAACGTATAAAAACAAAGTAGGTTTGGCCGCTGGTTTTGATAAGGATGGTAAATTTTTGAATGAGTTATATACGCTTAACTTTGGTTTTATCGAGGTAGGAACAGTCACTCCAAAACCCCAAAGCGGAAATCCGCAACCGCGTTTATTTAGGCTCACCAAAGACAGAGCCCTAATCAATCGAATGGGATTTAATAATGAGGGGTTAAAATCCTTGCGCAAACGCTTAGAAGCATTCCGTAAAACTCACCCAAATTGTGATATGCAAATTGGTATTAACATTGGCAAGAATAAAACAACACCCAATGAAAATGCCGTTGACGATTATGTAAAATGTTATGACGAGCTCTATCATCTTGCCGATTTTTTCATCGTTAATGTAAGCTCTCCAAACACCCCTAATCTAAGAGAACTTCAAAACAAAGCAGAACTAAAGAAAATCATATCGGCATTGCTCGACATTCGAAAAACAAAAGAGAACTGGAAACCCATTTACCTCAAAATAGCGCCAGATTTAACCTTTGGCATGCTAGATGAGATTGTAGAACTGCAACAAGAGATTGCCTTTGAAGGTATAGTTGCTACGAATACCAGTATTGATAGAACTCTACTGAAAAACAGTCATAAAAAACTGGTAATTCAAATTGGAGATGGCGGAATAAGCGGCGCTCCTGTGTTAGAAATATCTAACTCTTTTGTGAAGCACATCCGCTCTACATCGGACATGACCATTATAGGTGTAGGAGGTATAGAAGATGCTGCTAGCGGACAATCTAAACTAGACGCTGGTGCTAATCTAATTGAAGTTTATACCGGATTTATATACACCGGGCCAGGTTTGGTAAAAGAGTTGGGAGGTTTATAACTCCTTGTTATTTTCCGTCTGCTTTCGCAGAATCCCCTTTCTTGCGCTGACGTTCTGTAACGCCAGTGTATCTGCGTGGATATTTCTCTATATCGTCTAGAAGTGACTTTAACTTACCTACTGTGGAATCAAGTTTATTGTACATTTCCTTGTCATTAACCAACATACCCAGCGTCCCGTCTTTGCCATTTATCGCCTTAGTAGTTTTCTCCAGTTCCTCACTTAAACTTTTCACGTGGGTAGCTAGGGCATTAAACTCTATAGCACTGATTTCCCTTGTAGTAGCGTCTATTTCAGTCAATATGCCATCAATCTTTGGAGTCAATCCCTTTAACCCCGTAGTTGTTGTTCGTACATTACTCAAGATGGCAGTTATATCTCTGTCTTTACCATCTAGTAACTTATTCAACTTATCTGCAGTTTCTTTAAACGATTTTAAGGCTAAGGATGCATCTTTTAACGTACCCTCTAAATCTGCACCCGAGATTGCCGTATCGATGTTCCCCAGTACAGAGTTCACGCTTTTTGTGAGCGGTTCAAGCACCCCACTCACCGCTTGTGCAATACCTTGATCCTTTTCGGCTACCAAAAAATCGCCTGTACTCGCAAATTCAGTACTATTTCCAAAAATAATTTCAATCGCTTTACTTCCTATCATGTCATTATTTACGATTTTCATAATAGAATTCTTAGGCAATTTGATATCATCGGGGATGGTAATCCCAACGGTTAGTCTAAAACTGTCGTTTCTATCCATAGTGATGGAAGTCACACTACCCACTTTATAACCATTTATAAGTACGGGATTACTTTTGAACAGTCCTTCAATTCTGTCGTACTTCCCAAAGTACTCATTTGAAGTAGTGAACATGTCTTGCCCCTTCATAAAATTGTATCCAAAAGCTAAGATGGCAATTGCTGTTGCCGTTAAAATCCCCACTTTTGTTTCCTTTGTTATCTTCATTTCTTGTTTTATACTATTGGTTTTAGGCTGTCTTGTTACGTACTCTTATATAAGGGTTCAAATATACCAGAAGCGATTCATTAGTAAATCTTTTCTTCTACTAGTTGTGTCTCTTTATTTGAATTTACCCTTAATTTTATCTTAAAAATCACATACTTCTCTGTTAACTCCCTAAATTTTGTCAATATCATTTTACATTAGACAAGATTCGGCTTTGTAGCACTTCAATTTATCGATAATTTCAATCTGTTCAAAGCATAAGAACATATAACCCTCAAAAGCGACAGTAGAAATAATGATATTTTTAAATGGAAGGCGTTCTTTGCGGTATATAAGTTATTCATTTGCACGCATATTTAAACCTACTTTAACAAGCTGATTATTTCTTTTGTACAATTTTAAGAAAACATATCGCCAACACCTTAAAAATCAGGCGCTTTTGTATCAACGTATAGCCTTGTTGTGTTTTCTATTTTATACACCTTTTTTTGGTCAAGCACAGCAAGCTGATTCCACAAGCAAATTTGTTGATTCTATATATCAACTCGATAGTATCGGTTATGACAGTTTAGAATTCTCTATCGATAAACACGTGTCTGACCTCGAAGCCTCTCTAGATTATGAAGCAGATGACTCCATAGTACTAGATATGCCCTCTAGAAAGGCCTATTTGTATGGCAACGCCAAGATAAGCTACCAAGAAATAATTATCGTAGCAAATTATATTGAAATCGACCTTGATTCTAAAGATGTTTTGGCTCGTGGAATTGTAAATGATAGCACCCTAGATTATGTTGGAAGACCCAGCTTAGAAGACAATGGGAAAAAGTATGAAGCAGATACCATGCGCTATAACTTCCAGTCTAAAAAGGGTATTTCCTTTGGCGTATTAACTACGGAAAGCGATGGACTCATACATGGCGAGCGCGTGCTAAGAGATAGCCAAGAAAATATTTACGTAAAAAACGCCAAGTTTACTACCTGCGATTTACCTGAACCTCATTTTTATATTAAAGCCGATAAGATTAAAGTAATTCCTAAAAAACAGATCATCACGGGTCCTGCTAATCTTGTAATTGCAGATATTAATACCCCTCTTTTTGTTCCTTTTGGGTTTTTCCCTGTTCCTGACAAACGAAAACAAGGCATACTTTTCCCTACGTTTGGCGAGTCTCAAGCCTATGGTTTCAACATACGAAATCTAGGTTACTACGTGCCTGTAAATGACTTTTTGGATGTTCAAGTAATGGGGGATATTTATTTCAGAGGAAGCTGGAGAGCATCTGTAAGCTCTCGGTATAACAAACGCTATAAGTACCAGGGTAATTTAAATTTTGAAACATCCAGTTTCAAAATTGGTGAACCCGAATCACCCACCTACTCCGTCCGGAAAGATTACAAAATTGGATGGACCTATAACCGAGATGCCAAAGCTAAGCCTGGATCTAGTTTTGGCGCAAGCGTAAATTTCTTAACCCGAAATTTCTCTAAAAATAACACGACGAATTACCAAGACATTATTAGTACTAACTCCAACTCTAGTGTTGCATACTCAAGAGCAATATTGGATAAGAAGGTAAATGTGAGCATAAATTCGAATATGACACAAAATCTGTCAACGGGTGAGTTGAATATGACTTTGCCTCAGTTTACCGCTAATTTAAGTAGGCAAATGCCTTTTAAAAACTTCTATTCCAAGAACGAAACGGCAAAAAGTTTTATGCGAAATCTCGGTATTTCGTATCAAGGTACTTTTAAGAATGAGCTTAAAACGGCAGATACCATTTTAGTAGCCGCAGTAAGTGAGACTTTTGGTATGAAAGCCAGCCTTAATACTCCTCGGCTTAGAGATGACTTTAGAAACGGTGCAAGTCATGTTGTACCCATCAATACCTCTTTTAAAGCTTTAAAATGGGTGACCGTTTCTCCAAGTTTTAGTTTTAGTGAATACTGGTATTTTAAAACAACCGAAAAAACGTGGGATGCTTTAGGAGATTCTGTTGTTGTCAATAACGATATCACTGGCTTTTCAAGAGCTATGTCCTATAATACTTCCATAGGATTTAGTACTATTTTATACGGAACGAAAGCTTTTACAGATAAAAAAATAGTAGCAATACGTCACGTTGTACGACCCAACCTAAACGCAGTTTGGAATCCTGATTTTCAAAGTGGCGCTCAAAATGGCTACAAATCGTATATTGATTCCCAAATGATGGTAAAATCCTATTCTGTATACGAAAATGGGATAATAGGACGGCCGATTGGTGGACCACAAGCATCTTTAAATTTTGGATTTGGAAACAACCTAGAGATTAAAGTTAGATCCCCTAAAGATACTGCCAACGGAGGAATAAAGAAAATTAAGATCATAGAAAGTCTGAATGTAGGAAGTGGCTATAACTTCTTGGCGGATTCTTTTAATCTAGCAACGTTAAATATCTCTGGGAATACCACTATCTTGAATAAGATTAGGATGAATTTTAGTACGTCGTTCGACCCCTACAGCTACACATTAGTAGGCCCGAATGAGGTTGCTACGCGCTACAATCAATTCGCACTCAATGACATGAAAAAGCTAGGACACTTCGTTCAAAGCGTGGTGTCTATTTCCACTAACCTTAATCCAGAAGCATTTAAAAAGAAAGAGACCGACAAGGTGAATGAGGATGAATTAGAGTACATCAACAATCACCTACAAAACTATGTAGACTTCAACCTTCCTTGGAGTCTTAATCTAAATTACAATCTAAATTCCCGTACTCCTGTGTTAAAAGAAAAAACGGTAAGCCAAAGTATAACGTTCCAAGGAGACATAAAACTTACCGAAAATTGGAAGATTGGGGTAAGCAGTGGATATGACATCACCAAAAAAGATATCTCTTTCACTTCACTTGAATTTTTTAGAGACTTACATTGTTGGCAAATGTCCTTTAAATGGTATCCTATTCAGCGTCAGATGTTTGACTTTGGTATTAGCGTAAAATCTAGCACTTTAAAAGACCTGAAACTAAACCGTCGTAGAAGCTGGTTTGATTTTTAATGCAAAAAATTCTACACCTAAAACATTTGACTTCTTGCCCAACAAAGGCTAGTATTAACGGCATAAAACCCCATAAAAAACAAGTACTATACTTCTATAAATGGTATTCTCAAAAAACTAAATTCGCATCGTAAATAACACACCAATGAGTGAACCCCTTTTTAATAAAAATCTAGGCAAGTCTTTAATCTTAGGCGTTGCTGTTGTCTTAGTTGGCATTTTCGTTTCTAAGCAACTCGGCAAATCGGAGGAAGCCAACGAACCTAAGATTTCATTTCGATCTAAAGTAGTGGCCGCATCTCCTGCTGTGCTCAGTTCTATTCCGCTTAACATAACGGTTAGTGGTAGGTTACAAGCTACCAACAGACTAGAACTATACTCAGAGGTAACAGGAGTTTTACTCACCTCCAATTTCAGAGAAGGGCAACAATTTGCGGCTGGACAAATAATCGCATCTATTGATGACGCTGAACTTCGCACAGCACTCACGGCTCAACGAAGTAATTTTATGACCATCGTAAATCAAGCATTAGCAGACATATCACTTGACTACCCCGCTGATGCTGCCGCTTGGAAAACGTTTGTACAAAACATCAAACCAAGTCAAGTGCTTCCTAGTTTACCAAAATTGGATAATGTACAGTTAAAACAATTTATAAGTGGCCGTAACATTCTCACCGCCTATTATAACATTCAAAGCCAGGAAATAAGACTGAAAAAGCACAAAATAGCAGCGCCTTACAGCGGTGTATTGAGCGAAGCGACTATAGATCCAGGAACACTGGTAAGAGCTGGTCAAAAAATAGGCACTTTTGTACAATTGGGAACCTATGAATTGGAAGCTCCTGTTTCTCGCAATGATTTAAAACACTTACAAGTGGGCAGTACGGTGAAGCTTAAGTCCACAGAACTCGACAAAGAATTTAATGGAACGGTTAGTAGAATCAATAGTATCATAAACCCTACTACACAAATGGTGAGTATTTTCTTAAAAGTAACTGGTGCTGAGTTACGCGAAGGTCTGTACCTAAAGGCAACAATAAACGGAGGTGCAGAACAAAATGCACTCTTGGTTGACCGTAATATGCTGGAAGATGGCAAAGCAATATATACCATCAGTGCAGATTCTACCTTGGTACTCACTCCTATTGAAGTAATTAGTTTTTTAGACGAAAAGGCCATTATAAAAGGAATTAAAAATGGGATGTTAATTCCAAACAAAGCAATTAGTGGCGCTTTTGAAGGTCTGAAAATAGAACCGTCTGTTCAATAGGAATGAAAAAAATTATAACATATTTTATAAAGTATCCTGTATCCACCAATACCATAATGGCTATTGTGGTTATATTTGGATATTTGGCATATTCCAATATGACGGCAAGTTTTTTTCCCCTTGTCGAAAACAGAATAATCAACATACAATTAATTTATCCCGGTGCTGCGCCCAATGAAATAGAAGAAGGCGTAGTAGCACGAATAGAGGAAAAACTTGAAGGCATAACGGGTATTGAGCGTATTACCTCAACTAGTAACGAAAACGCTGCTGCTGTAATTATTGAAGTAGAAAAAGGCTACGATTCTAAAGTTGCCTTGGAAGATGTAAAAAATGCTGTAAATGCCATTAATAGTTTCCCTGGGGGGCTTGAAAAGCCCATAGTTGCGCTCCGAGAAAATATCAATTTTACCATAAATTATTCGGTTACTGGTGAAAATATTTCACTTAAAGCGCTGAAGCAATATGGACAACGCATAGAAAAAGACTTGCTTTCTTATGACGGAATCTCAAAAGTAGAATTGGCTGGATTTCCCAACGAAGAAATAGAAGTTGCTCTGGATGATGACGCGCTTCGCAAATACAAAATAACCATAGAGGAAGCAGGTTCACTCATACGAGGAGCAAATCTTGACATAACTGGAGGTTCTATAAAAACAAAGAATGAAGAGCTTTTAATTCGAAGCAGAAACAAAGAGTATTATGCCGCTCAGCTTGAAAATTTGGTCATAAAAACTACACCTAATGGTGCTATAGTAAGGCTAAAAGATGTAGCAAAAGTGGCCGATAAATGGGCAGACGACCCGAATCGGATTTATGTTAACGGGAACCCCGGTATTGAAGTATTGGTGAGCAGCACAGACAAAGAAGACTTGCTCAAAAATGCCGAATACGTTAGAACCTACTTTAAAAAATTTGCAGAAGTAAATCCAAAACTAACTGCCACACTTATTAAAGACCAATCCGAAACCTTACAAGAACGGAAAGATTTATTGATAGAAAATGGCGTTTTGGGTATGCTGCTAGTTCTGCTCTTGCTCTCTCTTTTCTTGAATATTAGAATTGCGTTTTGGGTAGCCGTTGGCATACCGGTTTCATTTCTAGGTATGTTTATTATTGCCCTTTACGCGGGGGTTACTATAAATGTAATCTCACTTTTTGGAATGATTGTGGTCATTGGAATCTTAGTAGATGATGGTATAGTTATAAGTGAAAACGTATACAGTCATTTTGAACGCGGTAAAAATCCTATCCAGGCGGCAGTAGACGGTACAATGGAAGTAGTTCCATCTGTAGTGAGCGCAGTCCTTACCACTATGGTTGCATTTAGCTTCTTCTTTATGGTAGATGGGCGTGCAGGTGATTTCTTTAGCGAGCTTGCTTTTGTTGTTATAGCTACTTTATTTATATCACTTATTGAAGCACTTGTACTACTGCCTTCCCATTTAGCACACAGTAAAGCACTAAAGAACGGTCAGCAAAAAAATAAAATGGAGTTACTCACAGACAAAATGATGTATGTGTTGCGAGATAAGCTTTATGCACCCGTACTTCGTTTTGCGCTGAATTATAAAATATTCGCCTTTCTTTTTGCCGTGTCTTTAGCCATTATCACCATAGGTGGTATTAAAGGTGGCCTTATTAAATTCACTTTTTTTCCTGTTATAGAGCGTAATGACGTACCCATAAACTTAAGCATGCCAGCTGGTACTCGCGAGGTAATAACCAATGAGAGACTTGAAAAAATTGAAGCTGCAATTTGGAGAGTGAATGAAGCTATTAAAAAAGAAACCGGAAACAATACAAGTATAGTAGCCAACATTGAGCGCAAGGTTGGCCCTGGCTCACATGAAGGTAGTATAAACGCAATTTTAGTAGGTAGCGAACAACGCACTACTAGCAGCATGGCTCTAGCCGATCGTTTCAGAAAAGAAGTAGGTGCTATGGATGATGCAGATAAGTTGACTTACGGTAATGCAAGTGCCTTTGGTAAACCCGTATCCGTTACATTCTTGGGTGAAAATCAACAGGAACTAGATGAGGCCAAAGATGAACTAAAAGCAGCTTTGAAAGAATTACCCCAACTGGAAGACGTAGTTGAAAGTGTACAAGAAGGCAATCGCGAAATAAATCTTAAACTTACAGACGAGGCCTATATTCTTGGTTTCAATGAAGCACAAATTCTGAACCAAGTGCGTCAAGGCTACTTCGGGTATGAAGCACAAAGATTGCAACGTGGCAAAGATGAAGTTAAGGTTTGGGTTAGATTTAATGACGAGCAACGATCTTCGTTATATGATTTGGAAGATACCAGAATTCGTTTGGCCGATGGAAAAGAGGTGCCACTTAGAAAATTGGCTACCTTCACCACCGTACGCGGGGTGTCTGGGATTAGCCACTTGGATGGGCAAAAACAAGTAACAATAGAGTGTGAACTGAGCAGCAAGGATATTTCTGCTCCTGAAATGATCGAGCAAATCAAGCAAGATATTATTCCAGGTATATTAGCAAAACACCAAGGAGTTTCTCCGTTGTACGAAGGACAAAATAGAGAAGCTGAAAAAACACAAAAATCTGCCAAATTTGCTTTGCCATTTGTTCTTTTTTGTATCATCATCATCATTACCCTCACCTTTAGATCGCTTAGTCAAGCTATTATAATTCTACTATTACTAGTACCTTTTAGTATAATAGGTGTGGTATGGGGACATTATATTCACGGCCAACAATTAAGTATTCTGAGTTTCTTGGGTGTCGTTGCATTGATAGGTATTATCGTAAACGACAGTTTGGTTCTCGTAGAAAAAATGAACGGTTTTCTCAAAGAAGGCATGTCATTCGATGAAGCCATATACGAAGCTGGCTATGTTCGTTTTAGAGCTATTTTCTTAACCAGTATGACCACTATTGCAGGACTTGCACCACTCATTCTAGAAAAAAGTTTTCAAGCGCAATTCCTCATTCCTATGGCTATAGCCGTGGCTTACGGTTTAGGTGTTGCTACCTTACTCACCCTTATTTTATTGCCTGTATTTTTATCCGCATGGAATAACACGAAACGTGCGTTTGGTTGGGCTTGGGATGGAGGTATAATGCCATCTGCAGAATCGGTAGAACCCGCTATTAAAGAATTAGAAGCAGAAAAATACAATGAAGAAAATTAGTACACTATTGGCACTGCTTTGTGCGACTTATTCAGGTTTCAGCCAAAGCGCTTTGTCGCTAGAGCAAATCATTGCATTGGCTTTGCAGAGCAATTACGACGTGGCAATTGCCACCAATAATGTTTCGTCAGCGAACAATAACGCTACGAAAGCACAAGCAGGATACCTGCCCAATGTCAATCTAAACAGCGGTTTAAATTACAGTAGAAACAACACCAATTTAACCTTTGGCGGTGTCGTTGAGGATATAGAAAGAGATGGCGTTGAAAATACTGCGTATAATGTCGGAGTAGGATTTAACTACCTTGTATTTAATGGTTTTGGAAGGGTTCATACCTATCAAAGCTTGATGAATACACAGCAACTTACATCACTGCAATCTAAGATAATTTCAGAAAATTTGGTTTTGGATATCGTGACCCGTTACCTTGATATTCAGCAAGCTAATCTAAATCTAGATGCCGCTTTAGACAATATTAAAATATCCCAAGATCGACTAAAACGCGTAACTATTGGCAATGAAAATGGCAGTAGAAACAAACTCGACGTCCTTAGTGCTCAAGTAGATTTAAACAACGATAGTCTTTCTATTCTGTCTCTCCAAACTGCTATCCAAAAACAACTTGCCTCGCTAAATACCTTAATGGGAAGAGATCCTTATACGGCTATTGAAGTAGCTGAACTTATTCCGGTTCCAGCTCAGCAATCTATGACTGTATTGCGCGAGCAAGCATTACAAAACAATGCAACTTTATTGTTAGCTCAAGTAGCCGAGGAGTTAGCTATGCACCAAACAGCCATCACCGAATCACGTAGACTTCCCACGGTGAGTATGACCGGCAATTACGGCTACAATAATGCCCAAAATGGTGCGGGTGTTGTCTTATCACAAAAAACCCTTGGATTTAGCAGCGGATTAACTGTTACTATGCCCATTTTTAACGGTTTCCAGTTGACCACTGCCTTAAAAAATGCAGAACTAAACCAAGCCAATAAAGAGACAGAGCTTAAAAAAGCAAAGCTATCCATTCAAAATCAGCTTAGAAGTGCGGAATTAGATCTCGAATTGATGTCTCAAACCATAACCGCTCAAGCGCAGAATATGGAACTGGCAAAAACAGCTTTAGAGCGCGCTCAATTGAGCTATAGCAATGGCACTATTACCTTTAACGATTTGCGTATTGCACAGCTCAATATATTATTGGCTCAAAACAACTTAAATCAAGCTAAAATAAATCTAGTAAAAGTGTACTACACAACCGCTAGACTTGCCGGTGGTTTATTAACCAATTAAGTCGGTTAAAAGTATTAACATCATTCGTAGACTGCTCCTAAGTCTACGAATGATTACCTAATTATATTCTACTTTGGTAGGTATACAATTCGTAGTATCTGCCTTTCTTATCCAGTAATTCTTGGTGCTTCCCGCGTTCTGCAATATGTCCATTTTCGATAACTAAGATTTGGTCCGCTTGCTGAATCGTGCTTAGCCTGTGGGCTATTACAAACGTAGTTCTATCCTTCATTAAGATATTTAAACTCTTCTGAATATAGCTTTCACTTTGCGTATCTAGGTTTGAAGTTGCCTCATCCAGAATAATGATTTTAGGATCGGCAAGTAACGCGCGTGCAATAGAAATACGCTGGCGCTGACCGCCACTTAATTTTACACCCCTCTCTCCTATTACCGTATCTAATCCATTATCAAATCTATCAGTAAACTCGTCTACATAAGCTCCTTTTACCGCAGCTAAAAGCTGTTCTTCTGTCGCATCTGGTCTTGGGAAAAGTATATTTTCTCTAATCGTACCTTCATATAAAAAATCATCTTGAAGGACCACTCCTAGGTTCCTTCTGTAACTGCTTAAATTAACGTGAGCTAAATCTTGTCCATCTAACGTTACGTGACCACTTACAGGATTTAAGAAGGTGGCTGCTAGTCCCGCAATAGTAGATTTGCCACTGCCGCTTGACCCTACAAGTGCGGTTACACTTCCTGCATTTGCGTTAAACGAAATATCGTGCAAAACATCTTTATCTTCTTCATAGCTA
>CAMDCQ010000066.1 GCA_945890595.1 Chitinophaga pinensis | reverse complement strand
CTACCTTGTTTTGCGGTACCCCCCGCAGAATCACCCTCTACCAGATATAGCTCACAAATGGCTGGATCTTTTTCAGAGCAATCTGAGAGTTTACCTGGAAGTCCAGCTCCACCCATAGGTGTTTTTCGCTGTACCATTTCACGTGCTTTAGCCGCAGCGTGTCTTGCTTGGGCAGCAAGCATTACCTTTTGCACTATTATTTTAGCCTCGTTTGGATTTTCTTCTAGATAGTTAGTGAGCATGTCGGTAACCGCTTGACTTACAGCTGCTGTTACTTCTCTATTACCTAGTTTAGTTTTAGTTTGTCCTTCAAACTGAGGTTCAGCCACTTTAACCGAAATTATTGCCGTTAACCCTTCTCTAAAGTCATCGCCAGCTATCTCGTATTTTACTTTTTGTAAGAGTCCAGACTCATCTGCATACTTTTTGAGAGTAGTGGTTAATCCTCTTCTAAAACCGGCAAGGTGTGTTCCTCCCTCGTGGGTATTAATATTATTAACATACGAGTGCAAGTTTTCACTATAGGAGCTATTGTATATCATAGCAACCTCTACAGGTATTCCGTTCTTTTCACCTTCCATTGCAATTACGTTGGACATGATGGGTGATCGAGTAGCATCAAGGTAGCGAACAAATTCACTTAATCCTTCTGTACTTTTAAAATCGTCTCTTACAAACTCTCCATTATCATCTTTTTGACGTTTGTCGGTAATGCTCATTTCTATGCCCTTATTTAAGAAGGACAATTCACGCATACGCAAGGAGAGAGTTTCATACGTAAATTCTGTTGTTTGCGTAAATATTTCAGGATCCGGCAAGAAGGTAACCATAGTTCCTTGATCGTTAGATGGTCCTACTTCTCTTGCAGCATACTTTATTTTACCTTGGCTGTATTCCTGTTCGTATTCTTTGCCGTCACGATAAACAGTTGCTTTAAGATCTATAGATAGAGCGTTCACACAAGAAACGCCCACACCATGAAGTCCGCCAGATACTTTATAAGAATCTTTGTCAAATTTTCCTCCCGCGCCGATTTTGGTCATAACTACTTCAAGAGCAGATACACCTTCTTTTTTATGAATAGCCACCGGAATACCTCTACCATTATCTTTCACGGAAACAGAGCCATTTTCATTTATCCATACGTCTATCTTCGTGCAATAGCCTGCCATCGCCTCATCTATGGAGTTATCTACCACCTCGTAAACTAAGTGATGCAGTCCTCTTACACCCACATCTCCGATGTACATGGAAGGGCGCTTACGTACGTGCTCCATGCCCTCTAAGGCTTGGATACTATCGGCACCGTAACTTTTGTTTTCTTCGCTCATAATTATGTTAAAAATAAAGCGTGAAAGTACGATTTTAGGCGGTTTTTGTTAGTAAACTCAGTGCTGTACATATCCACATTAAATTCACATGAATTTAATTGTAGAGTGCTGATTTGTAGGCGTTTAGCTTAGGTTATTTCCCCTCTTATGTTTCGAGATAGTATAGCGCACCTTTCAGCTACGTCAAAGTTACCAATTACCCACATAAGTTTAGTTAGTGCAGCCTCGGAAGTAATATCCTTTCCATCTATTACAATACTGTTTTTTAATATTTTGCTGCTCTCATATTGACCAAGTTCAATTTTACCATTTGGACATTGCGTTGTGGCAAGTATGAGCGTATTGGTTGATTCGCATTCAGATATGAGTTCGTGCCAAATGTCGCTGGTAGGTAAATTGCCCGCTCCAAATGTTTTGAGAACGATGCCTTCAATTTTTTTACTTTTCACTAGGTCAATAAGATGTTTAGGATTATACCCAGGGAATACCGTTACACTCACGACATTATTACTAAATTTTGTTTTTAATCCAAATTTATCTGTTGTGGACGAATGATATAGTAAATGTTCGTTAATCAAAATTTGCTGTTCTAAATTAGCAAGGTTACTAAAATTAGGAGAGCTAAATCCTTCAAAATCATTGGTACTCGTTTTTACCGAGCGGTTACCTCGTAATACATCGTCATTAAAGCAAATACATACCTCTGGGATACACGCTAATTGAAAACTTTTGTACCCTGCAATATAGATGGCATTACTTAAGTTCACGATTCCATCGGTACGTGGATGAAAAATAGGTAACTGCGCTCCGGTGAGTACAACTGGTTTGGATAAATTTTGAAACACAAAACTGAGAGCAGAGGCAGTATAGGCTAAGGTATCAGTACCGTGAAGTATTATAAATCCGTCATGACTTTCGTAATTTTCTTGAACTTTGTGTGCAATCCTTTCCCAAATTAGAGGCGTTATGTCAGAGGAATCAATAACGGGCTCCAAGGTTTCGAACGTAAATTGTATCTCTGAGAAATAGTGGAAGAACGTCTGATTTTTTATCGCGGGTAAATAATCAATAATTTCTTCCCAGGTACTAGGTTGCAATCCGTTTCCTCCGGCATTTTTCATTCCAAAGGTGCCTCCAGTATAGAGTATGTAAACCTTACTTTTCACCGATTAGCTGTTTGGTTTTCCGGCGAGTAGATACAAGATTGCCATTCGTATCGCTACACCGTTCTCCACTTGATTCAGTATTATGCTCTGGTCAGAATCTGCAACTTCACTCGTAATTTCTACTCCTCGGTTAATTGGTCCGGGGTGCATCAAGATTATTTCCTTTTTAAGATTTTGCAGCATAGGCATAGTAACTCCATATTGTAAGGAATACTCTCTAAGACTTGGAAAATATTTATCTTCTTGTCTTTCCAGTTGTATGCGTAACATGTTGGCGCAATCACACCATTCTAATGTTTCTTGTAGATTATTACTTACCTCCACACCAAGACTTCCAATGTATTTAGGCAATAAGGTCGGCGGACCGCAAACGGTAACTTTGGCTCCAAGTTTTTGCAAGCAGTAGATATTACTTAATGCTACTCTGGAGTGCAGTATATCTCCAATTATTGCGATTTTTTTGTCTTTTAAATCCCCTAACGATTCTCGAATAGAAAATGCATCGAGTAATGCTTGTGTTGGGTGTTCGTGCGTTCCATCTCCGGCGTTTATGATATTGGCATCTATGTGACGCGAAAGGAATTGGTGCGCACCCGGAACAGGATGTCTCATTACCACCATATCAACCTTCATTGCCAAAATATTGTTTACGGTATCAATGAGTGTTTCTCCTTTTTTTACGGATGAGTTAGAGCTTGAAAAATTGACCACGTCTGCGGATAGTCTCTTTTCTGCTAGTTCAAATGATATTTTTGTTCGGGTACTATTTTCAAAAAAAACATTCGCTATGGTCGTATCTCTAAGCGAAGGGACTTTTTTAATTGGCCTGTTTATGACCTGCTTAAAATTCTCTGCAGTTTTGAAAATCAGGTTTATGTCATCCTCTGTGATGTCACTAATGCCTAATAGGTGTTTTGAAGAAAGTTGAGACATTATTTCGTGTTATCCGTTATTATCCATACTTTGCATTGGTTATTATTCCATTCGACTTTCACGTAATCATCGGTGCGAGAATCAATATTTTCGCCAATATAATCCGGTTGAATAGGAACTTCTCTTTTATATTTTCTATTAATTAGAGTCACAAGCTCTATGGAAGCGGGCCTGCCATAGTCATTTACAGCATCTAATGCTGCTCGAATGCTTCTTCCGGTATACAATACGTCGTCCACCAAAATAATGCGTTTATTCTCGATTTCAAAATCAATGTTTACTTCGTTAGGAATCAGTAGCTTATCCGATCTTCTGAAATCATCGCGGTGAAAGGTAGTGTCAAGTTCACCATACGTTGCATGAATTCCAAATAGCATTTCTAATTTTTGTATAATGGCTTTTCCGAGCAGAATTCCTTTCGGCTGAAGTGCAAGGATGGCCGTTTGACTAAAATCTCCGTGATCTTCAACCAATTGGTGGCAGATTCGGGTAAGAATAAGGTCTACCTGCGGATATTCTAATATTATTCTTTTCATAAGGTGGTCTGCGCCAATTTCATAATCTCTTCAAATTCAAATTCTTGCACAGGACCTACGGATAATCTACTTTGCTTAACCAAGGCCATGGAAGATAAATGGTCATTCGCTTTTATAGTAGCAAGATTCACTGGTTTTGTGAGCGGTTTTATAGCTTGTACATCTACGGCTACCCATTGTTCATCTTCTGAAGTAGGATCAGGGTAATGCTCCTTAATTACGCGGGCAAGTCCAACTATTTCTTTACCTTCATTGCTGTGGTAAAATAAACAGATATCTCCATTTTGCATTGCCTTTAAATGAATTCTAGCTCCATAGCTTCTCACGCCATCCCAAAAAGTGCTATTATCTGCCACCATTTGATCCCAACTGTATTTGAATGGTTCAGATTTTATTAACCAATAATTCATTCCGCTTCAAAACAACATATTTTTTTTCATTTTGCAGCTATACTTGATAAGAAACAATAGGACAAAAAAAATCCCGACCATAAGGCCAGGATTTTTTAGTTAACTTATTAAAACTTAATTGCTCAGTGCTTCTATAAGCTCAGCTTTCTTCAAAGTAGTGTAACCTTCTACACCTTTGTCTTTGGCTAGTGCTTTTAGTTGTGCAACAGTCATAGCATTTAAATCGCCAGAAACTTCAGCATCTGCAGTTGTTTCTTCTACCTTTTCAGCTTTTGGTTCTGCTTTTTTTGTTTCCTTTTTAGGAGAAGCTTCCATTTTTGCTTTAAGATTTGCTAGTACATCTAGCTCACCCATTGTAGAACGTTCCGCACTCTTATTCATTTTTTCAACAAATTTAGAGGTGTTAGTTGATTGTTTCTTTCTGTTAGAATCTTCTTCAGAGTTTTGCGCTCTTTCGGCTTCTTTCCAGATGTCTGTATGAGATACCAAGATACGTTTTGCATCTTTATTAAACTCAATTACTCTTACTACAAGAGTATCGTCCATAGATGGCTCAGTTTTATCTTCTTTCTTGATGTGTTTTTTTGGAGCGAATCCTTCTACACCGTAAGGAAGAGTTAAGATAATACCTCTATCATTAATTTCAGATACCACACCTTCGTGCTCAGAACCTAGCGTGAATATACCAGAGAATGTATCCCATGGATTTTCATCTATTTGTTTGTGTCCTAAACTTAATCTTCTGTTGTCTCTATCTATTTCTAAAACTACAACTTCTAGTTCTTCACCTTTCTTGGTGAATTCAGCAGGGTGTTTTATTTTCTTAGACCAAGATAAATCAGATACGTGTACAAGACCGTCAACCCCTTCTTCTAATTCTACAAAAAGACCGTAGTTAGTTAAGTTTCTAACTATACCAGAATGCTTAGAGTCGATTGGGTATTTCTCTTCAATTTTTTCCCATGGATCTGCAGCTAATTGCTTCATACCTAGAGAAAGTTTGTGCTCGTCTTTGTCAATGTCAAGAACGATTGCTTCTACTTCGTCACCTACTTTTACAAAGTCAGATGGGTTACGTAGGTGCTGAGACCAAGACATTTCAGAAACGTGAATAAGACCCTCGATGCCTGGTTGTATTTCTACAAATACACCATAGTCAGCAACGGTAACTACTTTACCTGTTACCTTAGCACCTTCCACTAGATCGCCTTGCATGCTTTCCCATGGATGTGCAGTAAGTTGTTTCATACCTAAAGAGATACGTTTTTTGTCGTTATCAAACTCAAGTACGGCAACCTGTATTTTTTGGTCAAGTGTAAGAACATCTTCTGGGTGGTTAATTCTACCCCAAGAAATATCTGTGATGTGAAGAAGACCGTCAAGACCACCAAGATCTACGAATACACCAAATGATGTCATATTCTTAACCGTACCTTCTAAAATTTGACCTACCTCCATTTTAGAGATCATTTCTACTTTTTGAGCTTCAATGTCATCTTCAATAAGAGCTTTGTGAGAAATTACTACGTTTTTATACACCTCGTTAATTTTCACAACCTTGAATTCCATAGTTTTACCTACGTATTGGTCGTAATCTCTAACCGGTTTAACGTCTATTTGAGAGCCAGGAAGGAAAGCATCCATACCCATAACGTCTACTACAAGTCCACCTTTAGTTCTAGATTGGATGTAACCTTTAACGATTTCACCGTTTTCCATAATTTTTTGAATTCTATCCCAAGCGCCTTCAGCAATTGCTTTTTTACGAGAAAGAATTAATTGACCTAAAGCGTTTTCCGTTTCATCAACAAAAACTTCAACAGTGTCACCTACGGTAACGTCTGGATTGTCTCTGAATTCCGTTTTAGAAACTAATCCATCTGATTTAAATCCTATGTCGATTACGAAATCATCCCCAGTCATACCAACGATGGTACCCGTTACAAGTGTTTTTTCATCTACTTGTTTAATCGTGTTGGTGTAAACAGATTTCATCTCATTATTTTGAGAATCATCGTACATACCAAAACCTGCTTTATCCATGGTCCAATCGAATGCGTTTGGATCGTGAACAGGTGTTTCTGATGTTTGGTGGAATGGATTAGCAGATTTAGATTCTGCTGATACTACTGTTTCAGTTGTAGTTTCTGCTGTAGCTTCTACTGTGGCATCCTTGGCCTCAGTGGCTTCATTCAAGATTACATCTTGAGTTTCTTCTGTGTTATTGTTCAAAGTGTCATGTCCTCCTTTACGAAAAAATGACCGCAAAACTAAGATTTATTTTTTAAAGATGTATTACAAAGTCTTGATTTTAGTAATAACTGTTTGGTTTTATGGTAAAAAACCGTTTATGGTTATACTGAAATTCCGAAAAGGTGGCCAATTAATGCGGTAATTCCCATCGCCATAGTACCCCACCATGTTACCCGAAGTATTGCTTTGAGTATAGAAGATCCGCCTGTTTTTGCCGCTACAGATCCCAAGGTTACCAGGAATAATATGGCAAAGCCATATTGCAAGTATATCATATTGGATAAGTTGCCAAAAATAGCCACAACAACGGGTAGCGTTCCACCTACAATAAAAGCAGCCCCTGAAGCCAAAGCCGCTTGAAATGGCTTAGCCTGTGTAATCTCATTTATGCCTAACTCATCTCTAGCATGCGCCCCTAATGCATCGTGATCGCTTAGTTGCTTAGCAACTTCTATAGACAACTCTTTGCTTAAACCTCTGCCTTCATAAATTTTAGCTAATTCTAGCATTTCGGCTTCAGGCATTTCATCTATTTCTTTTTGCTCTCGTTCAAGATCTGAATTTTCTATATCTGCTTGTGAACTTACAGATACATATTCTCCTGCTGCCATGGACAAAGCACCGGCCGCTAAGCCTGCAACGCCTGCTAAGATAATTGGCTCTCGCGTTGTGCTAGCCGCCGCAACTCCTATAATAATACTGGCAGTAGAAAGAATTCCGTCATTTGCGCCAAGAATAGCTGCGCGAAGCCAGTTGCTTCTATTCACGTAATGTTGTTCAAATTGCATATCCTATCCCCTGCGTCTTTCTAGAAGAATCATCATCATTAATCCAAGCATCATTCGCTCATCATCCTCCTGACCCGTTTCTACAAGTTTTGTTATTTCAAACTTATGGCCCCAAAATGAGGTTTCTTTTTTAAGTCTTGCGACTGGTTTTAAATCATTATTGGTTACGATGTAACTGGGGTTGAAAAAGTATCCCGTCAATAATCCTAAAAAAGGAATTTCAGAGAGTAAACCATCTAATACTTTTCTCCAGCCATTTTCTTCCTGTATCTTGTGTTGTGGTCGCTCATTTGGGTCTATTAGTAAATACTCTGCTTTCCAAATAGATCTCCATCCTTTGCGGGCTACTTTCCCAATTTCTGCTCCTTCATGATTTCTGATACTGTACGCAGCAGAAAAATCTATCCATCGATCTGCTTTAATGGTATAACTCAAAGTAGTCTGTGACTCATCAGTAAATACAGAAATGTCTTCTTTTAGTTTAAATAATTTTTGCTTTACATAAGCAACGCTTCTTCCATTGGCGTCATGGGCGCTAAAATCATTATGCAATGACGATATATTGAAAACTAATTTAATAGGAAAGTCAAGATTGTTCATCGAAGGTGTAGTATGGTGCTGTAGTAGTTTAAAAACCTTCAAACTTACGAAAAACAACGAATGTGTTCTAGTTGAATTTTATGGGTTGATTTGTTTTTGCATATTTGCCCCATGCTAAAAAAGCTTAATTTATTCATCTTCATTTTATTTATGTCCATCACATCTCAAGCTATTCATTACGCAGTAAACTTTGATAAAGTAAAATCGCATTATGTCTCGGTTCAATTAGATTTAGAGCTTAAAGGTAAAGATTTTGTTGATTTTAAAGTGCCGGTATGGACACCTGGTTCGTATAAAGTACGTGAATTTAGTAACGCATTTGAAAATGTAAAGGCGGGAAATTTGTCCGTTGTAAGAAGAGATAAAAATACATGGAGAATCGCTACTAAAGGTCAATCAAAATTAAGTATAACGTATGATGTATATTGTTTCGTGGTGAGTGTGCGACAAAGTTATGCGGATGAAAATTATGCTTTTTTGCACGGCACCTCCGCATTTGGATATGTAGAAGGATTTGAAAAAGAACCAATAGAATTGGAAATAAAACCTTACAAAGGCTGGGGAAATGTAGAGGTTTCTTTGCCTCAAATCAAGCCAAAAGAATACATTTTTACCGCAGAAAACTACGATTTACTTGCTGACTCACCTATTGCCTTGGGTAATTTTGAAACTACCTCTTATGTGAGTTCAAAAGTGCCTCACAAAGTGGTAATGATTGGAGAGGGCAATTATGACTTATTAAAAATTCAAGAAGATTTTAAAAAAATTAGCGATATACAAGTTAGCATGATGGGCGAACATCCTAGCCCACAATACATTCACTTTATTTACAATGTTGCTAGTGGAGGGGGAGGTTTGGAGCATCTAAACAGTCAAACGAGTATGATGAACAGATGGAGCTATTCCAATCCATCAGCTTATAAAGGTTTCTTGGGATTGGTAGCGCACGAATATTTTCACTTATGGAACGTTAAACGCATAAGACCTATTCAGCTTGGTCCATTTGATTATAATCGTGAAGTATATACGGATATGCTTTGGATTGCGGAGGGTATTACGAGCTATTACGATGACAAAACATTACAAAAAATGGGTTTGTATGAAGATGAGGAATATCTTAAAATCATTGCGGGCCAAATCAGTCGATACGAAAATACTCCTGGCAAAGAAGTAATGAGTTTAGCGCATAGCAGCACCTTAGCATGGGTGAAATCCTATCTGCCCAATGAGGAAAGTATGAATACCTCAGTGAGTTACTACAACAAAGGAATGATTGCAGCCGTTTTATTGGATCTAGAAATTAGAGCGAACTCTGAGCATTCTTTAGATGATGTCATGCAGGTGTTATACAATGACTTTTATAAGAAAAAGGGGAGAGGTTTTACGCATGATGAGTTCATTAGTGTATGCAGTAAAATTGCTGAAAGAGATTTACAATCGTTCTTTAATACTGTAATTTTTAGTACCAAAGCGATAGATTATAATGCGGTGTTTAGTCCGTTTGGGTTAATGCTAAAGGATGAGAATGCAGATAAAAATGAATGTTGGAGCGGGGTAATAAGCACACATAGTGGGGGAAAAACTACTATCAGTAATCTATATGCGAGTAGTCCAGCTGTTGAAGCAGGTCTGAGTGTAAACGATGAAATTATTAGTGTAAACGGTTGGAGAGTGAATGAAACACTCGAGTCATATGATACTAAGCACAAAGTTGGCGATGTGGCTGAAGTACTTTATGCTCGTGATGGAAAGATATTTACAGCAAACGTACAATACACTAAGAATCCGAAAGTAGCTATGAAACTAGATATAGTTAATAAGAATAGCTTGTACACGTCTTGGCTCGCAAATTAACGTTTTTCGTTTTCGAGCACTTTTGAGTGATTTGGGGCCGGTCGGAAGTGAGTTGTAATAGGCCGGTTTTGCACATAACATTAGTTGCATTAAGTATTCTAATGTATTTCATTAAAATCATTAATAAAAATTATTAAATCCAGTGTTAGTACTTTGCCAATAATTAGGAATGGCAAGTGTAAGACGTTAGTGCAGTTCATAAGTGTTTGGTCTCCTTATAACGATGTTTCATTGTACAAAAATAGAAGTAAAGAGGAGTCTGCAAGCTCGTCTTATTCAATCCTAGTATTTATGTATGAGAGGTGGTGCGTTTTAAGGATTTTTAGCTTTTACTTATAAACAGGGTTTATTTTTACCAAATACGACTAGCACCACCTATTCATTTTACGTTGATTTACTTATGTAAGCCAAGTTAAAGGTCTTAGGTGTTTTAACAATCCCGTCATAACACAGCTTCAGAATACTCCCGTCTACGTTGATTAACTTTTGATAACTTATCTATTCAGTATCATTAACTAGTTGTGAACTGGGTTACCTTTGCCTAAATCTAAGAAAAGTGTCAGTAATCAATCTACAAAAAGCTTATTTAGTGCTAGAAGACGGCACTTTTTTTGAAGGTAAAGCCATAGGAAAAATAGGAACGACCTCAGGTGAAATTGCCTTTAACACAGGCATGACAGGGTATCAAGAAGTTTTTACAGATCCTTCATACTTTGGCCAAATACTGGTCATGACAATGGATCATATCGGTAATTATGGGGCTCGAAATGCAGACGCAGAATCCGAATCTATAAAGATTGCGGGTTTGGTGTGTAAAAACTATTCTCCAATGCACAGCAGAACGATGGCTAATAGTAGTTTAAATGATTATTTTATTGAGAATGGTTTTACGGGTATAAGTGATGTTGATACCCGTCAGATTGTAAAGCACATAAGAGATGCTGGAGCAATGAATGCTATTATAAGTTCAGAGATATTAGATGTGGACGTACTTACTAAAATGGTAAAGGAAGTGCCTAGTATGGAAGGTCTTGAACTGAGCTCTAAAGTGTGGAGTAAGGAGACGTATGAAGTAAATCCTGAAGGTTCTTTAAAAGTGGCCTTACTTGATTTGGGTTCTAAGAAAAATATTATTGACTGCCTAGTAGAAAGAGGGTGTCATGTAAAAGTATTTCCGGGCGATACCAGTTATTCAGAGATGAAATCATGGAATCCAGATGGATATATGATAAGTAATGGTCCTGGTGATCCTTCAGCAATGCCATATGCGGTTAAAACCTTACAAGATATCCTAGACGCCAATGAAAAAATGTTCGGTATATGTTTGGGTAGTCAACTTCTTGCCCAAGCGGTAGGTATGAAAACCTTTAAACTACACAGCGGTCATAGAGGTCAAAATCATCCTGTTCAAAATTTACTTACCGGTAAGAGCGAAATAACTTCTCAAAATCACGGTTTTGCTATAGATCCTGAGAGTAACACAGGTAAAGCAGAAATTACACACGTTAATTTGAATGATAACACAGTAGAAGGCATTCGTATAAAAGATAAAAATGCCTTTGCGGTGCAATATCACCCAGAAGCAAGTCCTGGACCGCACGATAGCAGATACTTGTTTGATGATTTTGTTACGATGATGTCTACTTGA
>CAMDCQ010000065.1 GCA_945890595.1 Chitinophaga pinensis | reverse complement strand
AACGGGTAAGTGAGTCATAACAAAAAATAGGCCTTCCATTCGGAAGGCCTTTTTTTGTTATGACTTTGTTTGATTAAACAAGTTCCGCCATTTTAGCGCCGATGCCTGCTGGAGAATCTACAACGTGTATTCCACATTCTCTCATGATTGCTTTTTTAGCAGAAGCTGTATCATCATCACCTCCTACGATAGCGCCTGCGTGACCCATTGTACGGCCTGCTGGTGCAGTTTCACCTGCGATAAATCCTACTACCGGCTTAGTGCCAAATTCTTTTATATAACGTGCAGCTTCAGCTTCCATGCCACCGCCTATTTCACCTATCATAACGATGCCTTCCGTTTCAGGATCGTTCATTAGTAATTCAACGGCCTGCTTCATAGAAGTACCAATGATAGGGTCTCCACCTATTCCAATAGCGGTAGTACAACCCATACCCGCTTTTACTACTTGGTCAACAGCTTCATAGGTTAATGTCCCTGATTTAGAAACGATACCAATTTTACCTTTTTTAAATATAAAGCCTGGCATGATTCCTACTTTGGCTTCATCTGCCGTAATAATACCAGGACAATTAGGGCCAATTAATCTGCATGATTTGTCAGATAAATATGCTTTAACCTTCACCATGTCTGCTACCGGAATGCCTTCGGTGATACACACAATAACCTGTATGCCTGCATCTGCTGCTTCCATAATAGCGTCTGCCGCAAATGGAGGTGGTACAAATATTATGCTTGTGTCAGCGCCAGTGCTAGTTACAGCATCTGCTACGGTATTGAAAACAGGTTTGTCAAGATGAGATTGTCCACCTTTTCCAGGTGTAACGCCTCCTACCACTTGCGTACCATACTCTATCATTTGACCTGCATGAAAAGTTCCTTCGCTACCTGTAAAGCCTTGAACAATAATTTTAGAATCCTTATTTACTAATACTGACATTGTTTTTTTTGAGTGCTGCAAAAGTACTTTTTTTAGTAACATCTAAAAGCGTAAAAGCTTGGGATTATACTTTTGGCTCAATAGCTGAACATCGGCTGTTCATCGTACAAATAAATCATCTAGTAGAAAGCCTAGTACTTTGTATTGCATAGTACTATTTAAATAAGATAGGTTTGCATTCTCAAATGAACATAGAAAATACGCAATCGCAAATGCGCAAGGGCGTGCTAGAGTATTGCATTTTAACGCTTGCGAGCGAAGGAGAGGTGTATGCCTCAGACATAATCGCTAACTTAAAGGATGCTAAACTAATAGTAGTTGAAGGTACTTTGTATCCTTTGCTAACGCGCTTAAAGAATGCGGGTTTACTCAAATACGAATGGAAAGAAAGCGATCAAGGACCGCCTCGTAAGTATTATTCTCTTACCGAAGAGGGTGTGCTTTTTAACAATCAACTTGCTGAAACATGGTCTGAATTAAATCAATCTGTAAACCAACTAACTAAAAAGATATGAATAAAATAATAAAAATAAACTTAGCAGGTCAAGCTGTTTCTATAGACGAACATGCTTATGATAGTTTAAGCCATTATCTGAGAAGCTTGGAAAAACATTTTGTTAATACGGAAAGTGGGAAGGAAATTCTCGATGATATAGAGGCGCGAATTGCCGAATTGTTTTTTGCAAAATTAAGAGTGAATGATTTTATAAGCGAAATACATGTCCAAGAAGCAATTACCCTCATGGGCACTGCTCAAGATATGGGAGCAGAGGACCATGATGAAAGTCAAGATTCACAGGGGTATAAGGACCCCAAACGCAAAAAGTTATTTAGGGATAAAGATGACGCTATTTTTGGAGGTGTTTGTTCTGGCATAGGAGCTTACTACGGACTTGATACTATCGCGGTAAGGATTATTTTCATTTTACTTGTAATGCTTGCCGGCGCGCCTATTGTGGCCTACATCGTACTCTGGGCAATAATTCCAGCTGCAATTACGCCCCAAGACAGGTATCGTATGCACGGTGATGCAAGTACCATTTCCGATATAGCCAATAACATTCGAGAAGAGGCAGCCTCCGTTTCTAGCAACTTGCGCAACGAAGCATCCAAGTGGTCCGAGAATCTAAAAAACAATGGTAGTTTGAAACGTGGAACACAAACCTTGACCTCTGGTGTAACTGAAATAATAACCGTTGTGGCCAAGTTATTCGCCGTTTTTTTAATCATTTTGCTAGTGATGCTCAGTATTTATTTTCCTTTGGTTATTCTGTCTAATGTTTCTGGCACTATGAGTGGTTATATAAATGGCAGCGGGTTTAGTGCTTCTCTTTTTTTGGATCCACCTGTGCTGAATTGGTTATATTGTGTATCGCTTATCAGTTTATGTCTTATACCGTTAGGAATTGCCATTTACACCTTATTGAAATTTGTTTTTAATTGGACAACTAGTATACATCTAAAAGGATTTTTTATAGCTTGGCTTCTAAGCTTGGTGGTATTAATAGGTGTTTCTATTTATGCCATTCGTGATTCACACCTCAAATTTATAGACTTTATAGAGCAAATGGATGTCGATAATAATGAAGATGCGTTAGAAAATGATGCGGAAATTACAATCGGGGAAGGAGGTGTTTAGCTTGAACCTGAAATGCGCGTAATTTCGCAGTATGCAAGAGCAATTTAAACCATTTGTGCATCCTGTGAATCTGTACAACAATAAAGATTTAGTGGCGGCCAGCAGTGAATTATCCCTACTCATGCAAGGACGAAGAAGTGTGCGAACGTTTTCAGATAAACCAATTCCTGCAGAAGTAATTCATAATTTAGTCAGCATAGCGGCTTCTGCACCCAGCGGTGCGCATAAACAGCCGTGGACATTCTGTGTAATTACTAGCGATGAGATTAAATTGAAGATTAGAGAAGCGGCGGAAAAGGAAGAATTTGTGAACTACCACGGCAGAATGAGTGATGAATGGCTGCAAGACTTGAAAAAGTTTGGTACTGATTGGCATAAAACATTCATAACAACAGCTCCTTACATCGTTGTAGTATTCAAAAAGACCTATGATATAGAAGCGGATGGGAGTAAGGGAAAAAATTACTATGTGAATGAGAGTGTTGGGATAGCTTGTGGTTTTTTACTAAGTGCAATTCACCAATTGGGTTTAGTAAGCCTCACCCATACACCTAGTCCTATGAATTTTCTCGCTGAGTTACTAAACCGGCCATCCAACGAGAAAGCATTTTTACTTATTCCAATAGGTTACGCTGCTGATGATGCTAAAGTTCCGGATATAGAAAGAAAACCAATTGAAGAGGTAATGCTCAAGTATTAGTAATATTGCACTTCAATTTATGGCTAAAATAGAAATTAATAACACCACGTTTGACGTTCACAAGGATGAGCAAAATGTACTTCTAAATGGTGAAATAGCTGCGTATAATTTATTAAAATTACCCAACAACGAGTATCATTTAATACTAGATGGTAAATCGTATACCATTGCATTATCAGATAAAAATTCGAGTAAAGGGGAGCTTCATTTTACCATAAATGGACGGACTATGAGCACCAGGTTGCATAATAAATTAGCCGAATTATTGAAGTCGATGGGGATGGAAAGTGGTAAAAAGAAATTAAAAGAACTGAAAGCTCCAATGCCAGGACTGGTGCTCAATGTGCTTGTAAAATCAGGCGATGAGATCACCGAAGGACAAGAGCTTATTGTGTTAGAAGCCATGAAAATGGAAAACGCCATTAAAAGTCCACAGGCGGGTATTATAGACCAAGTTTCAGTTGTAAATCAAGACAAAGTAGAGAAGAACCAACTACTGTTATCATTTGTGTAACGAGGTCGTTTAATAGGCTTCCTACGTTTTACGAGATTATATTTTTATGAGTTTACGACGCAGGACGTCTCCATTTTGTCCTAGAAAATAAGCGTAATAGCTCCCTGCTTCCCAAGCAGAAACATCGTTCGTAATCCAATCTGTTCCAGCCGTAAGTTTGTAAACGAGTACTTCTTTACCGTGTATGTCTGTGATCGTAAGTGTGCCAGATTGGGGTACTTGCATTTTCCAAAAAAGCTGATTGGTTACAGGATTATTTAGGACAAGGTAATTGTCTATGTGCTTTTCTGCCACTGCTAGTGTGGTACGTGTAATTTCCATTTTTAAGGTTACCGGAAGGTGATCACTCATGCCATAAAGCGCGGCTAATACATTGCTCGGAACAGATACATTTGATCCTGCATTAATGTCTGCATTAAAGTGATTTCCGTCGTTGCCCACGGCTTTGTAGCTTCCATTTACATAACCTAATCCACGGCTATTATTCAATAATTCTTGCCCACAGAGTATAAAGTCAAATCGGTCATCTAATCCACCGGCACTGTGGCAACTGCCTGTTACACGTGTGCTTTGCGTGTGTATAGAAGCATATGTTCCGGTATTATTCCATGCTCCGGGTTTATTAATAGGGTCTTTGAATCGAATAGCTGTATTTGCATCTCCTAATAGTTTAACAAAAGCTTGTTCATTGCTCGTGTACACATTGAAATCTCCACTCATGAGGTAGGTGTGATTTGCATTGTAGTGCTCGTTATGATATGCCATTAATGCGGTGGTCATCGTAGCTCTTTCGGTGGCATCGGCAGCTGTATTTCCTGCTTTTAAATGAGCTACATAAACGGTTAAAAAAGTAGTATCTCCTTGTTCTAACTGGGATTGATCTCGATAGTAAAGCGTATAAACATCTATTTGCCGTACCAGAAAAGTGCCATTACTTGCACGGTCTATTTTATCTTGATTGTGCAGAGACAGTTTATTCTCATTGTAATACAGCATGTTGCAAAGGTTAGAGTTAGCAGAATAAGCACATTGCTTATAGAATTTTCTGCCACCTTGGTTTATCCCGTTATCCAATAATCGAGTAGGAGATATGCCGTCTCCGGCCATTTCGTTTACGGTAATAATATCCGGTAAAAGATAACCTACGATGGTGTTCATGTAGCTTTCTTTGGTCGCGTGGTTATTATTAGATGTCGTACAGTAAGTAGAATAATTGCGGTAATTTAGGACATTGTAATGCATAAAAGTCAAGGTGTCTGTCAAGGTTTGAGCAGTAGCCGAAATCGTTATTAGCATCGAGAGAATGAGTGTTTTTCGCATAAAGTCCCAAAGGTATGTTTTATACTTTTATCCTTTGGCTAAATGGTGCTTATTTATGAGGAATAGGAGAATTTCATCGGTGCATCTATCTATGGTTTGGTAGCACTCTTCAAATCCGTCTTCATCTCCAAACCAGGGATCGATAACGTCGGATCCTTTGTGAAGCGAGTCAAAATCACGTAACTTAAAGAAGGCTGTGGTCGAGTTGGACGGTTTTATTTTGGCGACGTTTTCTCTATTACTGTCGTCCATTACTATATTGTAATCAAAGGTGGTAAAGTGACGTGTGTTGAGTTGTTGTGCTTTGTGTGAAATGGGTACATGATGTTTTAGTGCGACGCTGGTGGTCCGAGGATCGGGATTTTCACCTACGTGATAGGCCGATGTTCCGCTACTTTCTACATAAATGTAGTCTTCCAGATTGGCTTTAAGCACTTTGTTTTTGAATACGGCTTCAGCAAGGGGCGATCGGCAAATGTTACCGAGACATACAAACATTAGTTTTATCATGGTTTAGTTGAGGTTCAAAGTACGATAAGTTAATTTAGATTACGTATAGGAGTGTGTATAATTAATTGATTAACAAAGCAATAGGGTGTTTATTGAGGTGTAATGGGTCGGATTAACCCAAACAAATCTAAAAATAGTTCAAATGCTACTTGCCAAATTCACCGAATGTTTGATTTTTGCAGCACTTAATAAAACAACAGAAGCAACACATGGAAAATATACTTATCGTTATAGGCATTCTTATTATAGGTTCAGCAATGGGAGGTACTCAGTTACCTAAACTACCAGGAGCTATCTTATCTTTAGGTGCTTTGTTTGTAGCACTATTTAACAAGCATGCGTTTGATAATATGGCGAGTATATTTTTTAGTATTCCGTTAATTTTAGTAGTTGTGGGTGTGATGACCTTCTTAGCAGAGCGAAAACTTGCTGCTGAGGGAGAAAGTGCAAGTAGCCAAACAAAAATGCTTGGAGGCTCTATATTTCAGGTTATTTTTATTCTAGTTCTAACGATTTACTTCGTTTCTACCTTCTTCTTCCCACATTTTAGTTAAGCTAAAATTAGTATTGGCAACAGCTATTCACTGCGTTTGCCGTTTTGCATTTCTAGTTAGTTGAAGATAGTATTCACTGTTTGGGGTACTAAAAAATGGACTATCATAAACCGTCTTTTTCAAGACATGAGTAATTCCGTATTTTTCAGACGTTATCCCAATTTTACCATATCGGAAATCGTTTTTCCGATGCTCAAACTGGATGTAGCCGCTGGGCTAGGGGCATTAATAACATGGATAGCTCTTTTTTCGTGAACGATTTTAAAGTCATCTAATAATCCGCCCGTTCTATCACAAGCTTGTGCGCGTACACCGGCTGGTGCGGGTACCAAGTGCTCTTCTTGAACTTCAGGAATCAAGCGTTGTAACGCTTTGGTAAATGCTTTTTTACTGAATGAACGGTACATTTCGCCTAAGCCAGTTTTCCAGTACTTGAACATCACTTTTTGAAATCCAGGCCACAATAGGCTACCGAAAAATTCTTTGAAATTAAAATCAGTACGGAGATATCCTTCTTTTTTAAAGGCAAAAACAGCATTAGGTCCTGCTTCTATTCCTCCACCTATCATGCGTGTAAAGTGAACTCCTAAAAATGGAAAATTTGGATCCGGAACTGGATATATAAGGTGCTTTACTAAATGTTCTGCTTCTACAGTTAGTTCAAAATATTCTCCTCTGAAAGGAATGATTCGGGTGTCTAATTTGCCTAAATGCATTTTAGCTACTTCGTCAGAGTATAAACCTGCACAGTTTATTATCAATTGGCATTCTACCGAAATAGTACTGGTGGTAATTTGTACGTTATCAGCTGTTTCTTTCATAGATTGAACGAGTGTATTGAGGTGAATTTCGCCACCGCGTTGTGTAATAATCTCGGCTAATTTTTGACACACTTGCTTATAGTTTACAATACCTGTTTGCGGTACACGTATGCCTTGTATTCCGGCTAAATGAGGCTCTATTTCTTTCAGACGAGCTTGATCTAACATCTCAAGTCCTTCTAAACCATTTTCTCTGCCTCTGTCAAATAAATCGCGAAGCCTTCCCAATTCAGACTTTTCCGTAGCTACGACTACTTTACCGCACAAGTCATAGGGTATCTGGTGTTCATCACAAAACTGAATCATCATGTGGTATCCATCAATACAATTTTTAGCTTTCAAACTTCCTGGTTTGTAGTACAACCCCGAATGAATCACACCGCTATTATTACCCGTCTGATGATGCGCAACTTCATCTTCTTTTTCTAACACAAGTATCTTTTTATCAGGGTATTTTTCGGTAAGATGATAGGCGGTTGCAAGCCCTACGATACCTCCTCCAACTATAACTATGTCTGCGTTCATTTTCTAGTGCGAAAGTAAGAAAATCGAAATTAGGTCAAATGGTCTAGATGAACTATTTCGAGGTACGTGGAAAACAACCTAATACCGAAGGATACAATACCTAAAAGCGTCTAACTTTGAGCAATCAAAATTGTCTTTCTCATCCGTATATAACGAGCACAAAAATTTGGTTTATAATCTTGCCTTGCAATACACGCAAAATACAGCTGATGCAGAGGAGATAACTCAAGATGTATTTGTGAAGGTACATCAAAAAATACATACCTTCGGGGAACGCTCAGAGCTTAAAACCTGGATTTATCGTATTACTGTTAATCAATCGTTAGATTTTTTAAGGTCTAAAAAAAGAGCCAAACGAAGTTTCTTTTTTGAAGCGATCAGAATAGGTGATTTATGGAATAATGTAACCGTACCCGACTTTAATCATCCAGGGGTATTGTTAGAGGACAAAGAAGGGATGGCAGCCATATTTCGGGGAATCAATAAATTATCAGACAAACAGAAAACAGTTATAATTCTTCTCAAAATAGAACAAAAAACCCAAGTTGAAACAGCTGTAATAATGAACACAAGTGTAAAAGCGATTGAATCTCTTTATCAACGAGCAAAAAGTAATTTAGGAATAATTTTAAAAATGAACGAAGGAAAATGAACGAGAAAGAGTCTATAAAGCTAGTGCCTTCTGTGTTAAACATACTCAGTAAAATAAAACCGGTTGAGGCTCCAGCGTCACTGTACGCAAACGTAATTCATAAAATAGAGGAGGTAAACACTCAAACGGTTCCCATGCTTTGGGTTAAGACTATGGCGGCGGCAGTTCTTTTGCTGTTGGCTGTTGATGCCGCAGTCATTAGCATGAAGGATAATACAGTTGCTGAATCAACGACTATAGGTCTTATAGAACTAGAAAATTATCAATTGTATTATGAATAGAAGTAAATTTTACATAGGTGCAATCGTCGTGTTGCTGCTTTCTAATATTGTCTTAATTAGTTTTATACTGAGTCGTAAAGGAAAACGAGGACACGAGCCTAAAGAAAAGGTCATTGAAATTTTGGACTTGGATGTCAATCAACGAAAGGATTATGAAGAACTGATTACAGCCCATCAAGCTTCGATGCGCGCAAAGAGAGATGCCCTGTTTGGCTTGAAAAATGAGTTGTATACTCAGTTGAGTAAACCAATGCAGGACCAACAAACAGATTCTTTATTGACGGCCATTTCAATGCTACAAAAAGAAGTGGAGATGATAAATTATGATCATTTTAGTGATATTAGAGCGTTGTGTCGTCCTGATCAAATGGATAATTTTAATACGTTAGCTCAAGAGTTGGCACAGATATTTAAACCAGAGAAACAGGGGCCGCCAAGAAAGTGATTAACCTTATGCAGGGAAGAATATTTACTGTTATACTTGCCTTTTGGGTGATGCTTCCCTTGTGTGGGGTGGCACAACGTACACTATCTATTCTTCCTGTTTACCATTCCAACATTTTAAGTCTAGACTCTGTCTATACCAATTCCAAAGTAGATACAATTAGAATAGAAACCTGTAAATTGTATATCTCTAATGCAATGCTAAAGGAATCTTTGAGTAGGAAGGGAACGCATCTTGATGATTATTTGTTGATTGATGTTTTCGAACCTCGATCATGGCTTTTAGGTAAAGTTGATACAGCAACTTTCTATACTGAGTTATCGTTTAACTTGGGTATAGATAGTGTCACAAGTAATAGTGGTGCGCTGGATGGTGCGCTAGATCCCAGCTTGGGTATGTATTGGACTTGGCAAAGCGGTTACATTAATATAAAATTAGAAGGAATTAGTACGGCCAGCACTGCTCGAAACAATCAGTTCCAATTTCACTTAGGAGGTTATTTGTTACCTTATAATGCCTTGCAAAAAGTCAAGTTGAATCTCACTAACAAGGCAGATATTGTCCTCTTATGGGATATCGCACCGTTTTTCGATAAGGTAGATATTCACAATAATAACAATACGATGAGCCCCAGTTCAAATGCGGTTGAACTGTCAAAATTACTCGCTTCTTTATTTAGTATCCAATGAGTAGAAGTAAGACGCTGATAATGCTAATACTTTCCTTTTTCTGTTTTGCAGGAAACCTTCTGGTTACACAAAAGTTCCCGAGTTACTTTCCAAAACCTGTATATGCTCTCGATTCTGCTTCAGACGATCAAATTTTACTGGGACGAGCGCTGTTTTATGATCCTATGTTATCCTATGATAATACTATTTCGTGTGCTTCTTGCCACTCGCCGTATAATGCCTTTGCGCATACAGACCACGATTTAAGTCATGGTATAAATGACGAAATAGGTACACGAAATGCCCCAGCACTTTTCAACTTAGCTTGGCAAAAAAACTTAATGTGGGACGGCGCAAGTAATCATTTGGATGTGCAAGCCTTAGCACCTATCACGCATCCTGGAGAAATGAATGAAAGCATCGGAAATATTATCGAAAAGCTTCGTTTAAAGTATGGGTACGCTAAGTTATTTTCAAACGCATATGGCGATAATGAGATTACGAGTAAGCGTATACTAAAGGCCTTAACTGCTTTTCAGCTTACCCTTATTTCCGCAAATGCAAAGTACGATCATGTGCAAAAAGGCGAAGAACAATTTACTTCGCAAGAATTTTCAGGGTATAGTTTATTTAAAACACATTGTAATACCTGCCATTCCGAGCCTTTATTTACCAATCATTCCTTTGCAAATAACGGTCTAGCTATTGATACAACATTGCGTGATTATGGGAGATGGAAGGTTACGCAAAGACCACAAGACAGCTTGCTTTTTAAAGTTCCTTCGCTCCGTAATTTGTCTTATACCTTTCCGTATATGCACGATGGTAGATTCAAAAAGTTGAATGATGTTTTAGCCCACTATGCCGCAGGGATAATAAGAAGTGAAACCCTTGCACCAGAATTGCAGCAAGGAATAAAACTTAGTTCCAACGAAAAAGCGGATATCATTGCTTTTCTGCTTACGCTCAATGACCAAGAATTTATTTTTAACCCTGATACTAAATATCCTCTAGGAATAGGGCAATCCAAGAAGGAATAACATTTTAAATACGTCTATATTAAAAACCGTAACTACATGAAAAAAATAATTTTATCACAATTCTGCTTTTTACTTTTGGCTTCGTCTGCTTTAGCTCAACTAAGTCCAGCCATTGGCTCGTGGATGCAAAATACCACAGGAACAGGCACCTATTATCCTAAAGGAAATCCAACCTTAACCCAAAACAATATTTTGTATAACTGCCAAAAAGTAGAGTACTCTGCTGATTTTGTGTATGTCACCGCAACGGGAATTCCTTCTTATCCAACAGGGCCGTTTAACGATGGCAATCCAAGCAATGCAACTAACCAAAATGGGATTTACAAGTTCCCATTAAATCCAGCGGCCAATAGCGGAGCACCTATGGTCACCACAGGAGGGAATATCGGTCTTTTTATAAATGGTGTTGCATTATTTGATTACCGAGACGGCGTGGCATGGAACCCCAATACACAGTCACTTTGTGGTGGTCCGGGTAACTCGCCTTGCCCTGGAGGACCCAATGCAACCCAAGACTGGAACAGAGATGCCATACCTGCCGAAAAAGCCGGATTTGATTGCGCTAAAGGCCATCCGGCCATGGGTAATTATCACCACCACCAAAATCCATCTGCTTTCAAACTAGACAAAACGGTAATATCAGACATTTGTAATCTGTACGATGCTGATGGATTGTATGTAATAGACGATACCAAACACGCTCCGTTGATAGGTTTTGCCTATGATGGATTTCCGATTTACGGAGCGTATGGCTATACCAAAAAAGACGGAACAGGAGGTATAAGCCGAATGAAATCGGGCTATAGCCTCAGAAATATAACTACACGAACTACCAAGCCAGATGGCAGTTCTTCAGCAACAGGACCTGTAATTAGTGGCACTTATTTTTTGGGTTATTTTAGAGAAGATTATGTATTCGCAACTAACGCTGACGAGACTTACCTAGATGAGCACAATGGTAGATTCTGTGTTACTCCTGAGTATCCTAATGGAACGTATGCTTATTTCTGTACGGTAGATGAAAATTGGAACTCAACGTATCCTTATGCAGTTGGGCCAACATTTTACGGGACAAGAACCAA